>DAVZIW010000210.1:0-1002 GCA_052273085.1 Candidatus Alloenteromonas sp. | reverse complement strand
TGCTAATTTAGCTAGGTATTCGCTTGAAGTTAGGTTCAAGTTGTTTTCAAAATGTGGGAGCTTGCCACGTTTCTGATAGAAAGAAAAAGAAGTGGATTCGGCTATTTTCTTGCAGCTAAATAATTCATCGTCATTAAAATAACTAGATAAAATCTCATCTTCTAGGAAATAATAGTCCCCTTGAAGTTCTTTTTCTTTTAATTTATTTCCTTTTTCGATAGAAGAAAGTATCTCTAAAGAAATCGCATCGTTACTTTTAGAATATGCAATAAATGGGAAAGCCACGCTTAGATAAGTATATTTAGAGGCAAATTCCCTTAAGGAAGCAATATAATCAGGATTATCTTTTAAATAAGGAATACCTATATAAGTTTCCTTAAAAGAAGAGAAATTGGTAACTAAATCAATAGATAGATTCCTATCTTTATTTAGAATGCTTTCTTTTAATTTGCCTTTATATCCATCTAAAACTAGGATTAATCCTTCGCTTAATGAAGATATATCTAATCCAGTTAAAGATTGCTTAGATAATAAATAAATTATCCTAAGAAGGTTTTTGTATCCAACTTCATTTTTAATAAAGAAACAGACGTGATATGACGAAATAACAGTTTCCATCCCATAAATTGGGATTAAGTTATATTGCTTTGCATAATTAGTTAATTCAGGGAAACCGCTGATGGAATTAAAATCACATATTGGAGCGTATCTATATCCCTTCTTTATATACATACCAAAAAGCTTCTCCATCGAAAGAGCGCTTTTTAGATAGGAATATCCTGAATATATATGCAAAGGTAAGTAATTCATGTTCTCTTAAATTATAGACTTAATTTAAGTGCATTAAAATCTCACTTTGTTAATAAAGTCCTAAATAAAAAATCTTCCGAAGAATAGTATTCAATATATGCATTATTAACTCTTACAAATCGATTGAAATAAAAAATGGGCACTCTTTTGAATACCCATCTTTGTTTAAACGTTTTATTTGTTCTTTTGGAC
>DAVZIW010000209.1:0-1019 GCA_052273085.1 Candidatus Alloenteromonas sp. | reverse complement strand
AATCATATAAGTCATTATCACACTCATATTTAAACTTAATCGTGCTAGCGTCAGCCATTGTCATCGGCTCTTCTTGGGCAATTGAATCGACGGTACCTTCGTTTCCAAATATAAATTCCCTAAGTTTGTCTTTATCGAAAACGAATTTATACCAGCCTTTTACAATACCAAGTTTTATTCCTTGGTTATTCATTTGCTGATACATCGTGCCTTCTAAAGTCAATGTATATAAATTGTCTTTAGATTCAACATCCATGGTGACACCACCGATTTCTGATGCATTGAGTAAGAATATCTTGGCAAAGTCTTCTTTTAGTTCAGCAAAGCTATCAATTCTAAGTAGTATTTGGGTAAATGAATTATCCCCTTCATAGAAGAAGCTTCCAACTGTCTCCCATGGATTGCTTAATTCACCTTCGGCATAGGTCTTATCCGCAACAAAAGAAGTCACCGTTCCTTTTTCATCTTGTCTATAGAGGGTGTATTTATCTTCTTCTATTTCTAGTTTCTCTAATTCAGTCTTCTCTGTCCAAGTTTCAGTAGATGGATCATATTCCCCACTAATGGCTTTTTCAACATATTTTCCGCTATTTAAGTCAGCAGAAACATGTGTTAGGGTTTTTTCTTTCGCCCCGCCATAATCAATAATGCTAGACGATTCTAAAGAAAGGCTTCCTTTATATTCATTGGTATTCTTAATTGCTTTCTTGATTATGTTATAGATTTCATTCTTGTCGTCATCTTTTACATAACCACAAGTTGAACAGACATAGAATCCGTCATCATTTTTAGCAAATGTATGGGGTGCGAAATCAAAACGGACGTTTTTGTCGCAACTACATGCATGATAATGGCCATATTCATCTTTGGAATATGTTGTTGATGGGGTGTGTTCATGTGTTTGAACTGGGTCAGGGGTGCTACTAGTGCTACATTCTTGATTGCCACAAGAGAAAGCAAGCAAAGGCATTAGAAGCAATATAGTCTTTGTATAAATTTTCATATTTAAAACTTGTATT
>DAVZIW010000208.1:0-1100 GCA_052273085.1 Candidatus Alloenteromonas sp. | reverse complement strand
TGATAAGATAAATGTGTGATAGGAGAGATACGATGAAAGACGAAAATACAGCCATCGAATATAAAAAATCTTTAGCCCAACTAAAAGAGGGGGTTATCTCCCTAAGCTCAATGCTAAACAAAAACCATAAAGGTGAATTGTTTTTTGGAATCACGCCAGAAAAGAAACCTTTTAAATTTGATATTTCAAAGAAAACGCTTTCCGATCTTTCTAATGAAATAAGAATCAACTTAAAACCATTGCCGATTGAATTGGAAATAGAAGTGGTGAAATTTGAAGGGATAGACGTAATTAGGGTTTATGTTGAGGGTGATGATACGCCATATTCGGCATATGGACGTTATTACTATCGTGTTGATGATGGCGATATTCCAATGAGCAATGATCAACTTCAAAAATACTTTGAGAAAAAGGAAAGCAATTATTCCAAATGGGAAGACAAACCGACCGACTATTCTTATGACGACATTGATGAAGACTTGCTTATAAACGTTATAAGAACCGCAAACGATAAAGGCAGACTGAATTATGTATATAGGGGCATTGGTGAAGCTTTGACCAAACTAGATTTAATTGATGAAAACGGAAAAATTAAAACCGCCGGTTATTATTTGTTTGGCAAAGGCAAACCAATTACGTTAAAAGAAGCGAACTTTCCGACCGATTCAAGAACTGAATTTGGAGAAATTAAGGAATTCAAAGGAAATGTGTTTGAATGTATTACCGAAGCTATTTCCTATATTCAAAACCATATTTCTTTCAAATCGGATATTATTGGAATTCAAAGAATTGATACCCCTGAAATTCCAAAAGAAGCCATTAGAGAAATAGTCATTAATAGTTTTGCTCATAGTAAATATGATGTAAAAGGGGATTTTAACCAGATAGTTGTTTATAAATCATCCGTAAGAATATACAACCCTGGTTCCATTTATAAAAATTTAGATCCGATGAAATTCGCCTCATCACAAGTAGGTAGCAAAATTAGAAACATCTTAATTGCATCGGTTTTATATAAATGTGGCTATATTGATGCTTTTGGGACGGGTTTTGATAGAACATTCACATTCTGTATTAAAAACAACGTTAAATATGAATAC
>DAVZIW010000207.1:0-1130 GCA_052273085.1 Candidatus Alloenteromonas sp. | reverse complement strand
TTCCCTGGGTTAACTCTAAATGAGAACATTCCATCAATTGGGAATGTATAAGTTATTTTCCCATCTGCTGTAGTTGGTTCGGTTTCAACCGATACCCCTGCTACTTCAAAAATAGGAGTTCCTGTATGTTCGCCTTTATCAAGTTGGGTAATTCTAGCAGTTCCTTTTAAAGGTTCTAAAGAAGATATGGCCCCATATGGATGGGTTGCAGTTTCCTTTCCACTACATTGGATTGTATTCTCATGGGATCCGCCGCCTCTTTGAATACCAGTCCCAAAGAATTTGTATTCTTTATTTAAGGCGTCAAAAACCGAGAAATTATAATCAACTAAATATTGTTGAGATGAAGTTGCTTCTATTGAGGTTGGAAGTATTTCAATAAAATATGTATCCGATGCAGTTGCAAATGTTGAAGTAGGAACGGATGAATCCTTGCTAGAATCTATAGAAGTTTCAGCCTTACTAACTTCGCTAGAAACATCAGAAGACACATCAATGGGTTCGCTATCTTGGCTAGAAGAACTAGATTGGGTTTCATTACAAGAAGCTAATAGAAGGCAAGTAGATGCTAAAATTAATAATTGTTTTTTCATAAAGTCAATTATATACGCTATTTATTACTTTTGTTGTCTTTTCCTAGAAAAGGAAGATAATTTACATGTTTAGAAAGGCAAATTAACAAATGGCACAACAAAATTGGGATTTAACTTATTTCTTCAAGAGCCAAGAAGAATTTGATGCAGCTCTTGAAAATTTCAAAAAATACAAAGATGAATTGGCTTCTTATAAAGGCAAATTATCTAACGAAGAAGACTTAAAAGCTTTCTTAAGACTAGAAAAGAAATCTAATTTGGATTTCGTTAGACTTTATTTCTATGCCGAGATGGCTTCTGACCTAGATAAGACAAATGTCAAAAACGCATCAAATCTAGCAAAGGCTCAACTAGCTATGAATGATTTAGCGGCTGCAACTAGTTTTGAATCACCTGAATTATTATCTTTAGGAAGAGAAAAACTTGAAAACTTTGTTAAAGAGAACAAGGAATTCGAAGAATATTCATTTAGTTTCAGAAAATTATTCGACCAAAGTGAATATGTTTTAAGTAAAGAAAAAGAAGAATTACTATCTT
>DAVZIW010000206.1:0-1152 GCA_052273085.1 Candidatus Alloenteromonas sp. | reverse complement strand
GCCTAAAGGGCTATATTGATATAAAATTAATCCATAAAAGAAAGGGAAAAATATGGAAAGGAAGAAACTCTTTAGTGCTTTGATGTTCTCTTCGTTGCTATTTGCTTCTTGCGGCAACGATAATGGCAATGAAAAATCAACTACTTCTAGCGAAGAATCTAGTCAGCCTAGTTCAATTATAACTACGACAGTTACTACATCAGTAAGTTCAACTACATCAAAACCAAGCGGCAGCGATGAACCTTATGCTTTCGATGGAATCGTACGTATCCATTATAGAAACCATAATGAATCATATTCGTCTAAATGTTTATGGGTTTGGCTTAGCGGAGTCAATGGCCAAATATATGAATTCGCAAATAACAACAACCCAGATTCGTATGGACTATGGGCGGATTTTGATTTGCAAGCAGCCCCATTTAATGAATTTTCTTTGACTGAACTTAGCTATATTGTTAGGGAAAAATCCACTTGGGATGGGCAAACTAGCGACACTTTGGTTGAATTCTCTAAATTTAAGCCATATGAAACTACTAGGGAAGATGGATGGAAGCAAATAGATGTCTATTCTTTCGATTCAGGGAATAAAAAGCTTACCCTTTATCCGACTTTGACTGAAGCTATGGGGGATTATATTAAGGTTGCTAAGGTCAATGATGATTGGAAATCTATCTATGTTGAAGGCGCTGGCTATGACACTGGCACAGGCGATAATAGCGATGTTGGTATAATTAATGCCATTACAGTCTATTCTTTCCCAAATAGCTATCAGCTTCTTAGCGATACTCTAAAAGAACAAAGAAAGAATGATTATATAATTTATCAAGACGCCCCAAGGAAAAAGGAATTAAACATCGCTCTCAAGGAAGAATTGATTCCTACTAACCAATATCTAGTCGAAGTCTATTTTGCTTCCGATATGAATAATGTCAAACGTGCTAATGTATCATTTTCATCTCTATTTGAATCCGAGATTTGGAAAAATAAATATGAATATGAAGGTGATGACTTGGGATTAACATTCAAAGATAGCTCAAATCCAAATAAGGCTACCTTCAAATTATGGTCCCCATTGGCATTTGATGTTAAGTTATATACCTATCAAAAAAGTGCACCTCTAGCCTATTTTGACCATTATGTCGGGGGAACTGC
>DAVZIW010000205.1:0-1158 GCA_052273085.1 Candidatus Alloenteromonas sp. | reverse complement strand
CCTATGTCAAGGACAATAAATAAAAAAGGTATGTATTATAAAGCAATCAATGATTCCCCTAGGGATACCAAAACAATTCAAAATTTTTATGAAGGGACTTGCGTAATAGCAGGTCCCTTTGCTTTGTAAAGAACTAAACTGGTTCCAGGTCGTTTCAATAAGTATTCACGATATTGAACAGGTGTCATCTTGTTTAAGCCCCATTGGCAGCGATCGTTGTTGTAATAATCGAAGTAAGCATCTAATTCAATACATACAGCTTCGTAGGATTCACACTCTTTAAGATGCAATTCGTCTATGCTTTTTTATTTATTTTCCTTTATCTTAAATAGAATTAGGCATAATATTTGTTTATCTTCTTGGAGGAATTTATGAACAAGCCCCAACACAAAATTAGAGGATTATCTTTTTTAAGCGAAACTTATGATACGGATAAAATCCCTAAGAAAACTAAATGGATTTTTTCTGTTGCATCCATTTTCCGTGATTCTAGCTATCAATTAATATCTAGTTTCCTTCTTACTTTCATGATGTATTCAGGTGTATTAGCAACTGGAAATGCATCCGGACAATATACGCAGCAGATATTTGTAATTAATATCATCTTTATTGTTTGTCTTATCTGGGATGCCTTGAATGACCCGATAATGGGGGTACTTATTGAAAAAGTACATTTCAAAACCGGCAAATATAAACCATGGATATTAATTGGAGGAGTAGGGAATACAATCGTTATTGCTTTGCTTGTTCTTGCTTCGTCCAACTGGATGGGCATATATAGTTTGCTTTGGTATATTCTATTTCCTTTGGGATTTTGTATTTACCATGAATGATTGCGCCTATTTGGCGATGCTTCCATCTTTAACTAGCGATGAAAAGGAAAGAAATAATGTTACTACAATGGTATCGATATTTGTTTCCTTGGGTACTTTTGCAATGTATGGGGTATGTTCAATATTGCCAACTGCTAAAAATTCTAGTTATATCTATGGCTATATTGCTATTCCTACTGCCATATTATTCTTACTTAGCCAATTAGCCATCTATTTCCTTTGCAAAGAAAAGAAAATTGATGAAACCCAATCTAAAGTAAGTGAGCAAGTTAAATTAGCGGATATGTTTAAGATGCTAGGCAAGAATAAGCCATTGCTTATAATT
>DAVZIW010000204.1:0-1197 GCA_052273085.1 Candidatus Alloenteromonas sp. | reverse complement strand
TCCCCAAACAGAGTCATTTGAAATAAAGGATTTACAAGAACACCTGAATATTTACTTTTCTTTTGTAAAAGCGACTGATACGACTTTTGAACACGATATACCTTTGCCTGAAATTATAGATATACCAGGACAGTATGCATTGTCTTGTTATAAAACTGCTCAAAGCTGGTCTGAATCAAATTGTGAATTATCTGCAGGCTATGCAGCAATGCGATATTTGATTAATGATAACGGAAAATATATGCAACAGTTTTCGAGTTTTCCCAAGAAAACTCAACGAAGATATTACTATCCAGAATCTGAAGAAAAGGAGACTTACGATTTAGTTAGAAGCAAAGGCTATGACTATAAAATCTATCCGCTTATTTTTGAAACTGCTTATGCGACCATGAGAAAAAAGGCACTTTCCATTTCTAAAGATTTTGTCCTAGGTGGAGGTTTAAATCCAGGCGACCAATCAAGAATGTTAGAACTATTTGCCTCGGAATATGGTATGAATTCATTTAATTCTTATGAAGTATTCAATTATAATGCTGAAATGGGAAAAGATAGGTTCCGTGAGTTCATCGATGCCGACATTCCGTTGATGTGGGGCACAACAGGCGGTCAACACGGTGCCCATGTTATGACTGTTTTCGGTTATAAATTTTATAAACATTCAGTTAAAAATTTTTTTGGATTCCCAAAAGATGAATGGAGAACGATACTCAAAGTTTTCGATGGTGAAGGCTTAAGCTATTTTGATATAACTCAATATTTTAGTTTTGTTAATCATGGAGGCTGTATTCTCGAATATGTCTGGGATGGCAAAGATAACATCTAGCTTATTGCTTACATCTATTTTGTCTTCGTGTGGGCTTTTTCAGCAAGAGATCATAACCCCTGATTCTCCTTGCTTGCTTTATGGAGAATCAGTTTCTATTTATTCAAGTAATGAAGGGAAAGATCCTTTAGGAGAAATAAGCATTGATTTAGATGAAGTTGGTATTTGCTTTACCTATAATCTAATAAAACCTATTGAATTTGTTTTCGATGCGACATATTTACATTATCATAAGGCTTCCTTTTATAGATATAACGAAGAAAAGCCATTCACGTATGTAATGGATATAAGTATAGGTGAACCTGAATACGGGTATTTAATGGATAAGGAAGGTCTTTATTTCGATTCTTATCTAGGGATAAAATACAAGGATG
>DAVZIW010000203.1:0-1217 GCA_052273085.1 Candidatus Alloenteromonas sp. | reverse complement strand
CCTATATGGATATGGAGACGATGGGGAACGTTTTGCTTTCTTTAGCCTTGCCGTTATAGAGACCATAAAGCAATTGAACCTCCATTTTGATATCATCCATTGCAATGATTGGCAAACTGGAATGATTCCTTGCCTAGTCAAGAAAAAAGACCCATTCCATCCTAATTTTTCCTATACAAAATTCATCTTTACCATCCATAATCCAATGTTTATGGGCTTGATTGATAGGTATTTCCTAAATGATTTCTATTCATTAAGCGATTATTTATTTGATTCAGGCGAACTTCGTTTTGAAGGGATGGTTTCTACTTTCAAAGCTGGCATTGTCTATAGCGATAAGATTACTACCGTATCTCCAACACATGCCCTTGAATTATTAGACCCGTCATCAACATTTGGATTATCTTATATCTTAACTTTAAGAAAAGATGATTTTGTCGGAATTTGTAATGGCATTGACGAAAATGAATTCAATCCAAAAGAAGATCCTAATATTGCTAAAAACTATTCAATCAAAGACGTTACTAGCGGGAAGAAAGAATGCAAGAAGGCAATGTTTGAAAAATGCCTACTTGAATATAAAGATGTCCCTTGTTATGGGCTAGTTTCTAGATTAACTTCCCAAAAAGGAATCGAATTAGTCTTAGCTGAAGCTAGAAAAATCTTAAATAACGGAGGGGCCTTCTTTGCTCTTGGTTCAGGTGAATATGCCTATGAACAAGCCTTAGAAGATTTAAGGAGAGATTACCCGGATAGAGTTGGAATCTATATTGGCTATAATGCTAAATTTGCCCATTATATCTATGCCGGATGTGATTTCTTCCTCATGCCTTCTTTATTTGAACCATGTGGGATTGGACAGATGATTGCCTTAAAATATGGTACTCTTCCAATTGCTAGAAGAACGGGTGGCTTAGCGGATACTATTGTTGATTATAATGATTCCAATCTAGATAAAGCCGATGGATTCCTCTTTAATGATTTTGATATCGGCGGACTTGATTATGGAGTTTATAAGGCTAATCTAGTCTATAACGATAAAGCAAAACTAAGAAAACTTAGAAGTAACGCCATGAAAGCAGATCATTCATGGAATAAATCTAGTTCTCAATATTTAGAGCTATATAACCAAGCCCTAAATAAATAATTATTTAGCCGTCTTTTTATCTATTTAATTTTTAATCAGTTAGTCTATAATTTGCCTTATGAGTTACGAT
>DAVZIW010000202.1:0-1295 GCA_052273085.1 Candidatus Alloenteromonas sp. | reverse complement strand
TATCAATAACACTTAAGGTTTGATTTCCAACTTTGAAGGAGAAGCTAGTTGTAGAAGCAACTTTGATGTTTCTTGCAACATAAAGCCCGCTATCAGGGGTCTCTTCCTTAAGAACGGCGACAATGCCACCTTGAAGAGTAACATCACCTGTAACAGTTAAAGTTGCAGTAATGGATACTGATCTATTTGGCATAACAAAGCTAGCAGTTCCATTAGTAACTGTTAATACTTCATCATTAGCCTTTAATGATACTAATTCAAAACCTTCATCAATAGAAACAGTCAAAGTAATCTCTTCGCCTTCTTTGGCTTTGGTTTTAGATGGAGTTACCTGGATATTAGAAGGTACGCTGATTTTGATTACATATTCTTCCTCTTCTTCAGTAGAAACTAAGGTAGAAGTTGTAGTATTTGTACTTTCTTGTGTATCTGGGTTAGTTGATGGAGTTTCACTAGTTGAAGGAGTAACCCCGCAGCTAGCAAGACCTAAGGCTGATAATGCTAATAATAATGTTGTTTTTTTCATAATTTATATTCCTTTCTATTCCTCAAATACGGGGAAGAAGAAATCGACTAGGGTATTGGCAGTGACTGGATGCATTACATAGCCATGTTTCATAATGTAGATAGTTGTAATGACTACAGTCGAGCCAGATGTGGAATTATCGTAATTAGTAACGGTGTATTCATATTCATCGCTACTTTCATCGTTATATTCAAAGCTGAATGTAATTGGATTTGCTAAGGTAGTAGATTCATCCATACCGGTAATTTGACCAGTGTTTTTGGAGGTGAAGTAGATATTCATTCCCTGCATGAATTGGGATTCATAATGGTCGACTTTATTAACGATGAAGTCTAGCATCTCAGTTTTAGATAATGGGTTCCTGAATGTTAATTTATCTCTATAATGGAGGAATCCATCAGCCCCATAGACATACAAAATGGTCTCGCCTTGCTTTTCTCCGATTAAATTAAACGATCCGTCGTCATTAATAACCAATGAAGCAACTCCGTTATCGGTAATCTTGACTTGGCTACCTGCAATAGGATCTCCAGAAGGATAGGTGAATCCAAATGAATAAGAAGAACCAACAACTAGAGGAATCTTGACTGCTACATCAATAAATGTACCGGATGTAGAGATGTCTTCTCCTACTACATTTCCTTTATTCCATTTGACAGTAATGAATTCATCTTCGGTAGTTGTCGATGTCCCTGTATCAGTGGATTCAGGAGTTGATGATTCAACACTGCTAGAAGAAGAATTAGTCCCGCAAGAGAATAACAATGGG
>DAVZIW010000201.1:0-1388 GCA_052273085.1 Candidatus Alloenteromonas sp. | reverse complement strand
GCTAAGGCATGATAAGGAAGAATCTCAACCCTATCGATATTATTGAACTTAGATAGGAATTCTTTCGATTTTAGCAATACTTCTTTTGAATCTGTATAAGTTGGAAGAAGCACATATCTAATCCAGACAGGGAAGTTTTTTTCATTAAGGTAATTAAATCCCTCGATGATATTGGAATTTGATTTTCCTGTTATGGTTTTATGTAATTCCGGATCAACTGCCTTTAAATCCAATAAGAATAAAGATGTAAGGCTTAACAATTCATCGAATTTAGCTAGATAAGTTGGATCTAAACTAAATGTAGCCAAAGAAGTATCAATAACCATCGATATCCCTTCTTTTTTAAGAAGCTTCCCTAATTCGATAAGGTAATCTAGATATAGAAGTGGTTCCCCTCCAGAAATAGTGACCCCTCCAGTTTGCCCCCAATACCTTTTATACCTAGTTAAGGCATTAAAAGCTTCAATAGGAGTAATCGCCTTGCCACAGTTAGGATTTTGCATCTCAACATTATGGCAATATAGGCATCTCAAGGGGCAACCGGATAGGAATAATATCGATCTAACACCAGGTCCATCTACAAGCCCGAAGCTTTCGATTTTATCCGATCTAACTTTGATATTAGAGGTGTTCGTGGCAGGTTCTAGCAATGACATCGAGCTGTTGTTCCTTGGTTAAGTTAATGAATTTTACAGCATAACCAGAAACACGGATAGTGAAGTTTGCATATTCTGGCTTTTCTGGATGGTTCATGCAGTCGATTAGTTTTTCCTTGCCGAAAACATTGACATTAAGGTGATGGGCACCTCCATCAAAATAACCATCAAGGACATTGACTAGGTTAGAGATACGTTCGGAATCGCTATGTCCAAGGCAATCGGTATTGATTGTTTGGGTATTAGAGATACCATCAAGAGCATATTCATATGGAAGCTTGCATAAAGAATTCAAGGAAGCAAGTAATCCATTCTTTTCGGCTCCATAGCTTGGGTTAGCACCTGGAGAAAGGGGCTCGCCAGCTTTTCTTCCATCTGGAAGAGTTCCAGTAGCCTTGCCATAGACAACATTGGAAGTGATGGTAAGGATAGAAGTAGTTGGCTTGGAATTACGGTAAGTCTTTCTAGAAGCAATATAATCCATGAAAGTCTTTAACAAATGGACAGCAATTAAATCGGCTCTGTCATCATCGTTGCCGTATCTAGGGAAGTCGCCTTCGATTTCAAAATCAACAGCAATACCTTTTTCATTCCTAATTGGCTTGACTTTGGCATATTTTATAGCACTTAAAGAGTCAACAACATGGCTAAATCCAGCAATACCAGTGGCAAAGCTTCTCATTGGATGGGAATCGATTAAAGCCATTTCAGCAGCTTCGTAATAATATTTAT
>DAVZIW010000200.1:0-1409 GCA_052273085.1 Candidatus Alloenteromonas sp. | reverse complement strand
TCCGGGAATATTATTCTTTCATTAGAAGAATGGGATATATCTCTTTCGTGGAACAAAGGGATATTTTCATAACTAGATAAGGCATAACCCTTTAATAACCTGGATAACCCACATATGTTTTCTAATGAAATAGGATTATGTTTATGAGGCATGGCGGAACTTCCCTTTTGAGAAGAAGAGAAATATTCATTTACCTCATTTATTTCATTTCTAGCTAGATTACGTAATTCCATCGCCGCATTATTTATTTCTTCCCCGATTAAGGCTAGTACGGATAAGAAATTTGTATGGTTATCTCTAGCAATGACTTGAGTTGCAAAACTTGGACAATTTAGATGGAATTTAGAAGCAACAAAAGTCTCGACTCTAGGATCAAGGAAACTAAAAGTCCCGATAGATCCTTCAAGTTTTATTAAGCATAATTCTTCTTTTGCTTTCTTTAATCTTTCCTTATTACGTCTAAGTTCATCATAGAATCTAACGAATTTAAGCCCGAAAGAAGTGATTTCTGCATGCATCCCGTGTGTTCTAGCAATGCAAGGCAAATTCTTGTATTCAATGGCTTTTTCTTTATATGTTTCTAATAAAGCATCGATATCTTTATCTATTATTTGGTAGGCTTTCGCATAATTTAATGACAAAGCACTGTCGACAACATCAGTGGAAGTAAGACCATAATGGAACCATCTTTTCTCTTCACCAAGTTGTTCATCTATTGACCTAGTAAAGGCAATGACATCATGCTTATGGATGGCTTCTAATTCATTAATCCTGTCTAAATCGATATGGGCTTTTTCTTTTATCTTTAGATAATCTTGCTTTGGAACTATCCCTAATTCAACATGGGCTTCTAAAGATGCTAATTCGATTTCTAAAAAAGTCTTATATCTATTTTCTAAGGAGAATATGTCTTCTATTTCTTTAACATTATATCTAGAAATCATTATATCTCTCCTAGCAATAATGTCTTTTTCCTATCTTTTCCAATGCTGAGGATAGATACTTTGACTCCCGTATAATCTTCGATAAACCTAATATATTCTTTAGCCTCATCTGGTAATTCTTTAAAGGAAGTAACATTGCTATCGATATGGAAAGATTTCATATCTTTATATACTGGCTTACATCTATCATATTCATAGATTGTAGATGGGATATAATCGATTATTTCTCCATTTAGTTCATAGCCAATACAAATCTTTAAGTCATCGATATCGCTAAGAACATCAAATAAAGTAAGGGCAATAGAAGTGGACCCGCTTTGGATTAGATTTCTTTTTACTAATACTAAATCTAGGTATCCGACTCTTCTAGGACGCTTAGTAACTGTCCCATATTCATGGCCTATTTCTCTTATTTGATTACCCAATTCATTATTTAATTCACTTGGGAAAGGACCTTCGCCGACT
>DAVZIW010000199.1:0-1506 GCA_052273085.1 Candidatus Alloenteromonas sp. | reverse complement strand
AAATGGATGTTCCCCTCTCCAATATAGGAAGAAATGCCGAGAAGAAAATAATGCAAATAACTAATAAATAAGCCTTCCTTGGGGGGAAACTAGGAAGGCTATTAATTTATCCTTTTACTCCATCAGAAGCAGATAATCCGTTCTGTAATGGCTTTTGGAATATCGCATACATTACAAGTACTGGTAACATCGATATTATTAAGGCTGCGAACTTGACCCCATATCCAAACGTTGCATCAGTCATCAAATTATTTAAACCTGCCGATAAAGTGTAATAAGCTGGATCTTTAATAAATGTAATTGACATCGCATATTCATTCCAGACACCGGCAAAACTTAGCAGGGCAACAATAAATAATGGAGGTTTTACCATTGGGAGTACCACGTGGAAGAAACGTTGGAATTCATTTGTCCCATCGATTTCAGATGCTTCTAATATGTCATTACTTAATCCTTTCATAAACGGAAGGGTAAGGAAGACATAGAACGGCACACCTTGTATTGCATTTAATAACATAAGGGTAGGAATAACTTGCCACCCATCGGTTAGATGTAGTTGCTGACATAATTTTAATAAAGGAATAAGAAGCAACATTTGGGGAACCATCATGAAGATGGAATAGAAATGATCAAGGAATCTAAATAATTTAAATCTATATTTAGCAATTACATAGCTTGAACCTAAAGTAAATAGGATTGTAAGGGCAACACTGCCGACAGAAAGAATTACCGAATTAAGGAAATATTTAGAGAAATCGGCCTCTTGCCAGGCGACAACATAATTCCTGAATTGGAAACTAGTTGGCCAATTAAAGGCGCCCATCATGAATTCCTTTTGACTCTTAAAGGAAGTCATGACGGCCCATAATAACGGGAATATGATCAAGATAGTCCATACGACTAGGAACAGCCTAATGACCCATCTAGATATGATTTCTCCTTTTGATTCAGGGGAATGTCTAGAAGCTACTTCGTTATCATTTATCATGAAAAGCGCCTCCCAACTTTATTCATAACTGCCTTGACTACAAGCGAGACTGAAGCCGAGATAATTAACATAACAATCGCAGCGGCATAAGAGAAGGCAACTCTTCCCCTGCTAGTCCCATATAGATATACATATAAACCCATGACCATCGCATTATTATCAACACCCCCATTAGGCAAGAAGACATTGACGATGCCAAAGTTCCCTCCTAATGATTGGTATAATATCGAAACAACCATGAAAGTAACCTCTAGCCAGACAGCAGGCATGGTTATATGTATCAATTGTTGCCATCTAGAAGCCCCATCGATATCGGCAGCTTCATATAATTCTAGAGGTATTTGGTTAATTGAAGAAATCATGGTAATCATGAAAAGCCCAACACCGCACCAGCTAGCAACAAACCCAATGCACATAAGTGGATTGGAAGTCAGGTAGTCTATTGAAAATCCTTCCTTGAAAATAGAGAAGAAAGCATTGAGCAATCCAGAATTGCCACTCATAAAGACGAATCCCCA
>DAVZIW010000198.1:0-1516 GCA_052273085.1 Candidatus Alloenteromonas sp. | reverse complement strand
CTGCAGACTAATTTAGATTATATGATTTAGCAATATTCCAAGGCAAAAGACTATCTAATTCATCACCAGGCATATTCGGTTTGATTAATTCTAAAACTTTAGCTATATATTTTTCAGAATCTAATAAATTGGCCCTGGCAGTTTGCTGAAGTGAAAAAACAATTGCTGAAGAGGATGCACCACCAGTTGTTGCATTAAATAAGAAGTTCT
Source organism: Candidatus Alloenteromonas sp. (assembly GCA_052273085.1). Taxonomy (GTDB): domain Bacteria; phylum Bacillota_I; class Bacilli_A; order RFN20; family CAG-826; genus Alloenteromonas. Next base: position 1,306 of record DAVZIW010000198.1, on the reverse strand, counting down.
TTCTTGCAATAACAAATGGTTTAATAGCTCTTTCAGAAATATTATTAGTCATTTCGATATGCCCATCTTCCAGATATGTAGTGAATTCTTTCCAATGCTTCAATAAATAATTGTTAGCTTTTCCAAGTGCGGATTCTGGGATGGCATTTATATCCTCGGCATATTTCTTTACATCTTCTAGGAGTGCCAGATAGCTTTCTTTATTTCTTTCTTCATGAATCCGATGTGGCGAATATTTATTTCTTCTCATCATTTCTTCGATATGAAATAATTTATCCATCCGTTGTACCATGCCATATGCTTTCGATTCTTTTAATCGTTCAGGCTTTAATGTTTTTACAATTTCAAAGAATTTTCTTCTTGCATGAGCCCAGCAATAACAATTCTTTACGTTTTCAATGTCATTATATCCTTGATATGCATCGGTAAGTAAATAGCCTTTGAACCCTTTTAACATTGCTTTGGGATTTTCCTTTGATCGGCTCTTTTGGAATTCATAATAGTAAATCGGTTGGTCATAATAACTACTTACATATACCCACATATAGCATTTGCTTTTGTCATTAACATCCAAAACTCTTAATGTTGTCTCATCCGCGCAGAGACATTTGCTTTTGGTGTTCAATAAATGTATTTTCAATCGACCATATAGTGGCTTTAACAGGTCGGTCGCTCTTAATTGATAATTGCATAAATCCTGTCTTGATAAATTTATCCCATTATCAAAAAAATACTGGCTTTGTCGATAGTACGGTATCCCAGTCAAGAACTTGTTTGCCATGATTGCAGAAGCCAAAGACGGTGTGCATATCGAATGAGGGAATGCATCATCTTTTGCTTCCTGATATATTTTATTGCATTCTGGACATGCCTTTTTCTTACTGATAATCTTTGTCACTAATAATTTTGCCGGTTCATAATCTAACTTATATGCTATATCTTCGCCAATTGAAATCAACGTCTCTCCACATGTGGAGCATTTTTCTTCTTTGGATTCCAATACAATCTCTTTAGTTACATGTCTTTCTAAATAGGCATAGTCGAAATTCTTCGATCCTTGTTGCCGCCCTCTTTTTCGAGCGGCACTTTCGGCTTCGTTGAATTCATTATGTTCTTTGATATGTTCGCTTTTAGGGCAGAACTGTCTGACTCTTGCTAAAATGTTCTTTTCTTTTAAAGCCTCTATCTCTTTTAACTGCTCATTGATCCTTATCTGCATCGCCTTAAATCTAGCTTCGTATTCTTCTATCTTTCTATTAAAATCATCCTCTTTTTTTAAGAGCAGTTTTATTAGTTCTTCTTTGCT
>DAVZIW010000197.1:0-1524 GCA_052273085.1 Candidatus Alloenteromonas sp. | reverse complement strand
CCTTTAAGAATATCTACCAAATGAAATACACTTCCAAAGGAGTTTGGGAAGCGGTAGTAGACCTAAAAGACGGAGATAAATTCTATACTTATTATGTAAGTAATATCGAAGGTCAATTCGAGACTATCGATCCATATGCTAAAGCTAGTGGTATCAATGGAATTAGAGGTGCCATTGTTAAAGATGCACAATGGAAAGAAACTGACCCAGAAGGATTTTCTTCTATCAGGGGGAATACCTCTTCTTACCCATTTACCCATATAAATACCTTAAATGACTTAGATATATATGAAGTCCATATCCGTGATTTCACTGCTTCTGATACCTGGGTTTCTAATAATGACAATAGAAGGGGTACCTATAACGCTTTCGTTGAAGAAGGTACGACTTATGAAGGTGTCTCGACTGGATTTGATTCGCTAAAGGAATTGGGGATTTCGGCCGTCCAGCTTTTACCGGTATTTGACCAAGATAATGATGAAAGAGTATGGCTAAATAAGGATGGGACCTATAGAAAATATCCTACTTATAACTGGGGATATAATCCAAGTAACTACAATGTTATTGAAGGTGCGTATGCTTCTAATCCAGAAGATGAATTAAATAGGATTAAGGAATTCAAGAACCTGGTGAAAAAATGTGCCGATAACGACATTAGGGTCATAATGGATGTTGTTTATAACCATGTTTCTAGCGTTTCCAAGTCTAGCTTTACCAAAACCATGCCCCAATATTATTTCAAAGTTGATGAAAATGGTTCCTATATCGACCAAACTGGATGCAACAACACCCTTGATTCATCTAAGGGCATGGTCGAACGTTATATCGTCAATTCAGTTTGCTTCTATGCGAAAGAATATGGAATAAAAGGCTTTAGATTCGACTTGATGGGATGTATCGAAACTTCTACGATGAGAAAGCTAAAAGATGCCCTATATGAAATCGATCCTGAAATCGTTGTTTATGGGGAAGGTTGGAGAGGGAGTGGATTTGCTACTTCAACCCAAGCTAGCAAAGAAAATGTCTATCAATATCTAGGGGATAATGGCAAAGGGGAAGTCGGTGCCTTTAATGATGGGGGTAGAAATGGGCTTAAAGGCGATACAAAATGGGCTGATATAGTTCCTTCTTATGGATTTATGGGACAAGGTAGTGCCGATTTAAGCGAAGATACAATGTATGATGCTGCCTGCACCTATCTAGGCGAAAATAGGCATGTAACCCAATCTGGCATTGCTACTAGCCCAACCCAAACGATAAATTATGTCGATTGCCACGATAATTACACTTTATATGATTCGCTTAATTATATGTATGATGGGGGAAAGAATTGCAATAACGATACTAACCCAATCCAAGATGCCGCGCTTGCCACACTTAGTTATGTCATTTTCTCCCAAGGCGCTGCTTTTATCCACGGGGGAAGCGAATTCTTTAGGCAAAAGATCATGAGAAAAGATGATCCTAATATCGATTTATTAAAAGGATTCCATCAAAGTACATGAAACTTATATCGAAGGTGAT
>DAVZIW010000196.1:0-1544 GCA_052273085.1 Candidatus Alloenteromonas sp. | reverse complement strand
ATAAAAGGGGCATAAATCAAATTGAAAAAATTCTTAAGGAAAAGGAAAAATGGTTTTATTAACTTTGGGGTAATGGTATTTTCGTTTGCCTCGATTATTTCAACCGGCTTTTCTACCTGGAGTATAGGTGCCGTAACTACCGGCAAGGCTCAGATCAACGTGAGCGCGGACGATTTGATTAACTTGAACGAATATTTTCTGTTTGCTGACTCTCCGACTATTTTCGAATACACAAGTGAGGGATTGGTAAAGGACCACGTGATTAGTTCGAAAGCCTTGGACGGCTATATAGAAATCCCGTTTCGCATTGATACAAAAGGCGGAAAAATTAGAAACCATTTGTCAAATCTAACAGGTTTCACTTTGAAAACTATTTTGGTTGATAGAAATCAAAATTTAGATTTGTTTTCCGTTTGCTCAGCAACGGAAGTAAAATTAGCGATTTCGGTTGCAACAAATAGCTTTTCCGATACGGATTACACTATCGTTTCTTTATCGAATGCTGCCGTAAATAAAGAACTGAGTTCTAGCTTCGATCTATCCGTTTTCCCGTATTTAGATGAATCGTTAGTTTATTTTTCCGTTAGATACAAGGTTAATTTCAATGTCGCGGACTTTAAAAAGGACGTTTATAACAAATTGAGTAACGGCTCTTTCCGTTTCTCCTTCAAGGCTGGGGGCATTTTCTACAATGAATAAAACTAAGAAATTGCCGTTGTTTTTGTCGACGTCGTCTTTATTGGCATACGTAGGTTATGGAAGTTGGGTGCTTAGTTCATTGAAGGAAAGCAACGAATTTTCCACGAAACCGGCTCGTGAGGTTTGCTACATCAAGAACTCGAAGGGGACCACTCGTTATACGTCTTTGGATTATGCACTTAAGATCGCTGCAGGCAATGGCGTGAAGGATGAGATTTTCGTTTTGCCGCAAGATGGCACCTCCGCCTGCCAAGCATTTCAAATTAAAGAATCGCACACCATTAAGAGCGGCGATTCCCTTAAACTCCCATATGAAAGCGAGACGACCAAACCAAACGATTTTACCGGAAGCTCGGTAATAGACAGCTCCGAGGGAAACGTAAATATATATAGGAGAACCCTTGTCGAGATGATCAACGGCTCTAAATTAACAGTTGAAAGCGGTGGTTCTTTGATTGTAGGAGGCGTATTCAATACGAGTGGGGTTACCGGAAAATACGCTGAGATTGCCCTTGACTCCAATTCATCAATCGTTTGCAATGGAACCATGGAGGTTTACGGCTATATTAAGGAAAAGATGTCATCTTCTAAATTCTCTTCAAAAACTGATGGGAAAGAAATGAACGAAAATGATTTGGGGCGTTATGTTGAATTCGGATCCACGGGCTCTTTGACATGTCCTTTGGCAATTAAAGATGCATCCTCCGGAGGCGTTATGACTAGCCTTAACGAGTCGGGGGTCTGCCCGACAAATGAATTCAACATTCAATCCATCCAGACATATACAACTTTTAAATATGGGTCGAAAGCGGTTGCACTGGCCCGTATGAGCGCCGCAGGCCAAA
>DAVZIW010000195.1:0-1547 GCA_052273085.1 Candidatus Alloenteromonas sp. | reverse complement strand
GATAATTTACATTCGTCGTTTCTATGTAGATTAAAAATTTATATAAATACAAATATATCTCTTTTGGAATATAATAACGTCTAGTTACATATGGGCGAATTTTTCAAAAAGAACAAAAATTTAATATTAGAGATAATTAGGTTCCTTCTAGTTGGAGGTTTAGCTACTCTAGTTGACTGGGCTGTATCATTTCTAGTCAAGGCTATAATGCCCATAATAATGGTAAATAGCTGGGATGTTTCAGGGACTATATCCACCGCCTGTGGTTTTATTGTTGGATTATTCATCAATTATTTCCTTAGCATCGTCTTTGTCTATAAAGATAAAAAAGATGAAAACGAAGGAAAATCATTTAAGGATTTCTTGATTTTCGCAACAATTGGAGTCCTAGTTTTATTATTCCAATTCCTCCTTATTTTCCTAGTAAATGACTTACTTTTTGTCAAAGGAATGAATTTTAATCTAATTCTAATTGGAGAATTAACTTGGGGATATATAATCGCGAAAGTATTAGCCACTGCAATCGGACTAGTATTGAATTATATATTCAGGAAGATATTCATATTCAAATAGGAGAATCTAAATGGAAAAGATAGCCATCATAATCGGGGCAGGTCCAGCTGGGCTTACTGCCGCCTACAAATTATTAAAAGAAACCGATATCAAGCCAATTATATATGAAGAAAGCAATGTAATCGGCGGTATTTCCCAAACATTTGAATATAAAGGCAACAGGATGGATATCGGTGGCCACCGCTTTTTTACTAAAAACGATTTGGTCATGGATACCTGGAAGGAGTTAATGAAACCTCAAGGGGCACCTGCTTTAGATGAAAAGCTCCTTAACGAAAATAAGCAATATGAAGGAAAAGCCGATCCAGAAAAAGAAGATGATGTCTTCTTGACTAGAAGAAGGGTCTCTAGGATTTATTATCTAGGCAAGTTCTTTGATTATCCTATATCAATGAAGCCAAGAACATTCATAAACATGGGCTTTTTTAGGACTATGTCGGCAGGATTCGGCTATATCCATTCTTGCATCTTCAAAAAGAAGGAAGATTCATTGGAGAACTTCTATATCAACCGTTTTGGCAAGCCTTTATATAACATGTTCTTTAAAGACTATACGACCAAAGTCTGGGGAAGAAGTCCAAAAGAAATATCTCCAGATTGGGGAGCCCAGAGGGTAAAAGGATTATCTTTGATGAAGACTTTTGTTTCTGCTCTTACTAAGCCATTTAGAAAGAAATCTAGCAAAGTCGAAACTTCTTTAATTGAAGAATTCTATTATCCTAAAAAGGGACCAGGACAACTTTATTCAAAGATGGCAGATGAAATTATAAAAATGGGAGGAGAAATCCACTTCAACTCCAAAGTAAATAAGATTCATCTAAATGGTAATTATATCGATTATATCGAGGTCAATGGGAATATTATCAAAGGTGATTATTATATTTCTTCAATGCCTATAAAAGATTTAATGAATTCGATGAATGATGTCGATAAATCATTATTAGATATTGCAAATAACCTCCCATATAGGGATT
>DAVZIW010000194.1:0-1594 GCA_052273085.1 Candidatus Alloenteromonas sp. | reverse complement strand
TCTATGATAATTCCTTAGCGACTTTCCCATCCCCATATAACCAAGTATCCGCGGTCAAATTTAGATTTGTCGGGGGTGATTATCTAATGGGCAGGGGAATTAATAAAGAAGAGGCAAAGGCTATTGTCAAAGAAGTAATATCTAGGTGCAAGGATAAGGAATTAAGCAAGCATTCCATAGGCATAGTTACTTTTAATAAGAAACAGATGGATCTTATCAATGATTTACTTGATGAAGCTTTCTCTAAGGATAATTCGCTTAATAAATATCCAGGGGGCGAAGAAATATTTGTCAAGAATCTAGAGAATGTACAAGGGGATGAAAGGGATTGCATATTGTTCTCCATTTGCTTTGGTCCGAATAAAAAGAATAAGACCATGTCTATTAATTTTGGCCCATTAAGTAGGGAAAAAGGCGAAAGAAGACTTAATGTAGCTGTATCTAGGGCCAAGGAAGAGATGATTGTGTTCTCTTCCTGTAGAAGCTCTGATATTAGAAGCGGGGTATCTAAAAACGAGGGGGCTGAATATCTAAAACAATTCCTTTTATATGCCGAGAATGGTCCAACTAGCCTTACTAATGATTTTAGATGGGCAAAGAAACCTATTAAATTTAATTTTGCATCTTCATTAGCTGCCCATCTAACTAGACTTGGCTATAAGGTTGATTTAGATATCGGGACTAGTTCATTCAAGGTTGATATAGCAATTAAGGACCCATTAGATAATTCTAAATATGCATTGGGCATATTGACTGATGATGATACCTATGTCTCTTCCCCAACCTGCAACGATAGGAATGTAGTGGGGCCTAATATGTTAGATGCATTGCACTGGAAGACGTTAAGGGTATTCTCTAGCGAATATATCGATCATCCAGATGTAGTTATCGATAATATTATCAAGACATTAAGCTCACCTAGCTCTAAATCCAATAAGAAAGAGAAACAAGAGATTGTATTTGATAAGGCAACCTTATCTAATCCTTACCCACATAGGGTCAATTATCCTGCATTAGATTATCCTCTTGTTGGCAACAAACCTTCTTTAAAGACTGTACTGCCTTCAATATTATCTTTAGAAGCTCCTATTTCAGACGAATTGCTCAAAAGAAGAATAAGGGCCATATATGGGGTTGGTAGGATTACTAACAAGAAATACCAAATCATATTGAATGAACTTAGATCAATCGGGGCGACTGATATAGTATTCAATTCCTATACGTATTGGTATTCTTCGTCTTTGCTCCCATCATCTATTACTTCTTATAGGGTTAATGGGGATAGATCGATGGTAGATATCCCTTACGAAGAGATTAAGTTATGTGTTGAAGATATAGTCGCTTTGCAAGGAGATATAACTATCGATGATTTATGCAAGGAAGTATTGCATCTATTTGGTTATGAAGCCTTGACTGAAAGAAGTGCTAGACATATATATGAATCCATCAAGAAGATGGGTTTAAAGATCAATTAATATATTTGTTAGATATAAAGAACTTCCCCGATGCTTATTCAGGGATTTTCTTTATTTATGTTAGGTGTTACCTAACTTATATATAGAAAAATGTTAGAAGCTTTATCTAGAAGCAATCC
>DAVZIW010000193.1:0-1631 GCA_052273085.1 Candidatus Alloenteromonas sp. | reverse complement strand
AAGGATATCCTTCCAAATGATTATTCTTATAGCAACGTTAGATCTTTCTTGAATGATACTTTCCTAAATGAAGCCTTTGCTTTTAATTCTTCTTCCATTGTTGATACTTCTATTGAAGGAAATAATGACAAGATATTCTTATTATCAAAAGAAGATTATAAGAATATTGATTATGGATTTGTTAATGAAGAAGCTGCTAGCGAGACTAGAGAATGTAAGACTAGCGATTATTCTAGAATCAGGGGTGCTTGGTATAACGCTGGTAATAAAAATGCTTCATTAAAATATAATGGAACTTATTGGACTAGAAGTGCTTCAGTTGAATTTAATTATGCTGCAGTTAATATAAATTCAGCTGGATTTATAAGCGAATATGCAATTGATGGGACTAGTCATTGCATTAGGCCATCTATTAATATCTCTTTATAAGTAACCCTATTTTTCATCTTTGGAAAAGTGCACAAAACAGGTGAAAAAAGTATTGGAAAAGCGGATAGAAGCCTTTATAAAAACTTTAAAAATTCCAATATAGTCGAGGAAATTCAGTTTAAAGGTATCAATTACCGTTTTTGAAGCAATATTACAAATAAACAATTGATTTAATTACCTTTTCTAATAAGCATTTCTTAATGCCTTTTTTAATAATTCAACAATTTTTATAACCTAAAGTTAGTTTATTTAATATAGGAAAAGAATTAAAATCATTTAGGGATTTCGAAAATTATTATAAATTTTGAAATTTTAAAGTATCGTTATCATCGTAACTTTTATTGGTGGCAACCAATAGTTGCGAAAATGAAAAGCAGACTTTCTAGCGCAACTAAATGACTTTGAATAGTATTTGATTAGAGGTAGCAAACATGAACATTGAAATTGCAAACAAATTAGTCGAATTAAGAAAAAAGAATGGCTATTCCCAAGAAGAATTAGCCGCCAAGCTTGGATTGTCTAGACAAGCTATATCTAAATGGGAACGCGCGGAAGCTAGCCCAGATACTGATAACCTTATTTGTCTAGCTAAGCTATATGGAGTCTCATTAGATGAATTATTAAAGAATGATGATGATGTTGAAACCATTGTCAAAGAGCAAATGAATTCTAATGAAGAGAAAACTAATGGGATATCTAATGAACAAAAAGAAGAAAATCCTAGAATAAAGAAACTTAGGATAATCGAGGCTATAGTTTCTTCTATATTGACCCTGGTCGTTACTATTATCTATATAACATTAGGATGTCTATTTGATGCATCTTGGCCTGATCCGATGGTCTGGAAATATCTTTGGGTTCTATATTTTATAATTCCATTATTCTCTAGTATTTATGAAACGGTTATATTCAAGAAATTTGAATGCCTTAATATGGCTATAATAATGTCTGCATTAATAATCTTCTTTACCCTAGGATTCTTCTTAAATGCATGGCATCCAGGCTGGGTAGTATTCTTATTAATTCCAACTTTTGCAGGTATCGCTGGCCATATAGATAAAGCCATATCCGCTTCTAAAGAAAAAGATAACTAATAATTCATATCAACTTAAGGCAGGGAAACCTGTCTTTTTTGTTGCTTTTCTAATAAAAAGGGCACTTTAATCTTAAATTTGCTTAAATAACAAAATAAACTATTTTTA
>DAVZIW010000192.1:0-1644 GCA_052273085.1 Candidatus Alloenteromonas sp. | reverse complement strand
TATTATGCAGGTAGCCCAGTTGAAGATATCTCTAAAGTCATGACTAACGCCATCAAGAATAACTTCCGCCAAAAACTAGCAGAAGCCGAACGTGGCGCCCTATATAAGATATATAAGGATAAGGTTGGGGAGATGCTTGTTGGAACAGTCGAGAAGTCTGATGATAAATCCGTCACCGTCTCTATCGGGACTACTTTTGTGGAATTAAGCAAGAAAGAACTTATCGGAAATGAAATCTTCCGTATTGGCGACCAAATCAAGGTCTATATCCAAGAAGTCAAATCCGCTAACCCAATTGATGGCAAGCCTTCTAGAGGGCCTCAAATCGAAGCTACCCGTTCTAGCGAAGGATTCTTAAAGAAATTATTCGAAGAAGAAATCCATGAAATATATGATGGAACAGTAGTTATCAAGGCTATTGCTAGACAAGCTGGTATCCGTTCTAAGGTTGCAGTTGCTTCTACTAAAGCCGATGTTGATGCTACTGGAGCTTGCATTGGACAAGGTGGATCTAGAATCCAAAAGATTGTCCAACAATTAGGAAATGGATCTTCTAAGGAAAAGATTGATATAGTCAATTATTCCTATGTCCCAGGTTTCTTCATAATCGAAGCCTGCCGTCCAGCTGAAGTCATTGGACTTAATCTAGATGAAGAAAATAAAGAAGCTGATGTTATCATTAAGGATGGCACCCTTCCTGTTAGCTATGGCAAGAAGATGGCTAATTTATTCCTAGCCTCCAAACTTACTGGTTATAAGCTAAATATGATCGAAGAATCCAAAGCTAAGATGGATGAAATCGAATATTTGACCTATGAAGAATGGCAAAAGCTTGACGAAGAAGATAAGCGTCAAAAAGAAAAGCAAGCCTTCATCAAGGAACAAGAAGAAAAAGCCCTTGAACAAGCTAGAAAAGAAGAAGAGGCAAGAAAGGCTAAAGAAGAAGCTGAACGTCTTGAAAAAGAAAGAGCTGCAGAAGAAGCCAAAAAACAAGCAGAAGAAAATGAAGTTGAGGTCAAGGAAAAAGAAGTTGCCCCAACTCCAAAAGTTGCCCCAAAAGCTAGCGCCACTCCAGATATGTTCCCTCTTGAAGCCACTAACCCAGCTAAGGCTGCCTTAGAGCAAGTCAAGGCCCAAAAGGCTCTTGAAGAAGAGTCTTTTAAATCTAAGGAAGAAGAAGTCGTTGCTCCAGTTAAGGAAGAAGAAGTTGCCAAGGAAACTATCGAAGTCAAGACTACAACTTCTCTTGATGACCTTGAAAAGGAACTTGAATCCGCCAAGGAAAAGAAGACCAAGTCTGGTTCTAAATTAAAACGTCCACGCAAGATTACTGAAGATGAAGTCAAGCGTGAAGTAACTAAGCCAGCCGTCCAGGCCGTCCCTGTCTATACTGAAGAAGAACTCTCTGCTATCGAAGAAGAAGAGAATAACCTAGACTACGATGATATCGACGAAAGCGATATCGATGACGAATATAGCGAATACGACCAATATTACGATGACGATGGAAAATAAGGTTTCTATTCGTACTGATGTAATTTCTAGGCAGCAATTTGAAAAAACCACATTGTTACGCCTAATTAAAATTGATGGATATCTCTATCCTGATCTAGATCAAAATAGATTGGGTAGAGGTATCTACCT
>DAVZIW010000191.1:0-1705 GCA_052273085.1 Candidatus Alloenteromonas sp. | reverse complement strand
TTTATATTCAAAAAATATGCATATTTTAGTGATTATTACTCTTAAAATATGCAGAATTTTGTGATATTATGTAATCGCGAGGTCATTGCAATGGGATATTTAAGAAGAAAAATAGACACATTCCTAGATGAATGGTTCAATAATGAAAATAAGAAGCCGCTCATAATTAAAGGGGCGAGGCAAATTGGTAAGACTAAATCAGTCGAAGAATTTGCCAAAAGAAACAAGCTCTCTTTAGTGAAAATTGATTTTGTTTTGAACCCTGAATATAGAGATATTTTTGATGATGGTTATAAAGTTGATAAGATTCTTGAAAATATTTCATTAAAGGATCCATCATTAGAATTTATTCCAGGAAAAACCCTTATTTTCTTTGATGAAATTCAAAAATGTATTAACGCCGCGACATCATTAAAGTCTTTTAAGTTAGATGGAAGATTCGATGTCATTTGTTCTGGCTCTTTGATGGGACTTTCATATAAAGAAATAGAATCAGTTAGCACCGGACATAAAGTTGATTACACCATGTATTCCATGGATTTTGAAGAATTCTTATGGGCATTAGGCTATAAAGAAGAACAAATCGAAAAAGTTTACGATCGTATGAAGACTCTTATGCCTTTATCAGATACTCAATTCAATGTTCTTCTAGAAAAGTTTCATCAATACATGGTGCTTGGAGGAATGCCTGAAATCGTTAAACTCTTTGTTGGACAAAAGAATTACAGTGGTACTTTAGCACTCCAAAAACAAATCATCCTTGATTATGAAGAAGATATAACCAAATATGCAGAAGGACTCGATAAAACAAAGATATTGAATGTATTTAGAAAAATACCTGTCTTTTTAGGGCAAGATAATAAAAAATTTAGAATTTCAAAGGTCGCTCACGGAGCAAGAAATAGAGAATATAGTGGAGTCACTGATTGGTTAATCGACGCTGGTATAGTTAATGTATCATATTGCCTTAATGATCTAGCGTTACCGCTTAAAGGAAATTATGATCCAGATAATTATCGCATGTATTTTATGGATACTGGTTTATTGGTGGCATCTTTGGATGAAGAATCTTCAAAGGACCTAAGAGACAACAAAAACTTCAATACGTATAAAGGCGCTATTTATGAAAACATAGTAGCTGATATGCTAAAAAAATCTGGCTATGATTTATATTTTTATAAAAATGAAGATTCGACTTTAGAAGTGGAGTTTTTTGTTAGAGACGCAAATAATTTAATTCCTATAGATGTTAAGGCCACTGATGGAAAATTAAAATCTGTTAAGTCTCTTATAAAAGATGAAAAGATAAATGATATCAAGTTCGGTATTAAATTAGCTGAAAAGAATATCGGGTTTGAGAATAATATTTATACCTTCCCTTATTTCTTAACTTTCTTGCTTAAAAGATTTTTAACTGAAAAGAAATAATAATCTAGCAAATTAAAATGTTGGACGTTTTTGACATACGACCACTTTTCTCGTTTTGTGGCTCAATTCCAATTTTTAAATAGCTAAATAGGAGGGTCGTCACTAGTCATTACGCATCAATCATGAAAACGTGAAAAAAAGCGGGTTTCCACAACCGGATTCCCGCAATTTTTGATGAAAACTTCTTTCGACTCCCTTTTTGCCGCATCAGAAAGACTCAGCGGCTCTTATTCCTTTTCTTTGCGTTCCTTATCAGCATCGCCACATCGTTGCCTTC
>DAVZIW010000190.1:0-1745 GCA_052273085.1 Candidatus Alloenteromonas sp. | reverse complement strand
TAGCCCCATTATTTATCCTTCCATTAGTTAAAGATTATAAAAACTACAAGAAGAATCTATTGGATTATCTTCCAATGTTTGGAATTTTATTAATCGGGGCCATATTGATAATGAAATATAATAAGGATAGGTTCGATTCTGTCCTTGAGTTTGGGGCAAGATATCAACATACAGTCGCCGATATGACAAATATGGGTCTAAATTCAAAAGCCTTATTGCCAGGATTTGCCCATTATTTCTTTAATCCATTTTCAATAAACCTAAATACCCACTTCCCATTTATTTATTGCACGAATCCTAGATTTAGTAGCGATCCTAAAGACTATTCGACTTATCTAAACGGAGGGATTGGATTACTTTTCATACCCGCTTTCTTTGGGATGTTGCTTAATCCTTTTGTTAAGCTTAAAAAGGGAAGCGACGATTTAGGATTAACCTTGCTACGCCAACTAATGTTGCCTTGTCTAATTATATTTACCATGGTCAATTATGCTTTAGCAGGCATTTGTCCTAGATATATGATTGAGCCATATCATCTAGCCACGATTGCATCTATCATTGGATTTATTAGCTTTGCAAGAAGGTTTGAGAGCCATGGAGAGATAATTGTCCCAATCTTCTTTGTCTTGATACTAACTGGAGTTATCATCACGATGAATATCAATTTCGACCCATTTGATGGACTTACTACGAATGATTTAAATGGACTTAGCTTAAGGATTAGGGAAATATTCAACGATTTTAACACTTCCCCTTATTATTCCTTCTTCTAGGCAATAAAAAAGAGGCTTAGTTTCCTAAACCTCAATCTTTGCTTATTAAGCTTATTTTCTAATTCCAAGGGAAGCAATCAAAGCAGTATAACGATCGGCATCGTTTCTAGCTAGATAATCTAGCAAGCTGCGTCTTTTGCCAACAAGAATTAGAAGGGATCTTCTAGCAGCGGCATCAGAACCATTGTTCTTAAGATGTTCAGTGAGATCTTTGATGCGTTGGGTTAGAAGGGCGATTTGGACTTCGGCAGAACCGGTGTCTTTTTCGTCTTTGCCATACTTTTTGATGATGGCAATAGTTTCTTCTTTCTTTAAAGCCATTTTATTTCTCCTTTATTTTTACTTGGCCAAATCTAAGCTTTAACTAGGAGATAGATAGAAGCAAGGATTGGCTGCGGATAATATAGTATATTAAAGTCGGCTCAAAGTACAAGCAAATCTCTATATTTGGCCATATTTTATTAGATTTCTGTCTAAACAAGAGATGACATAGCTACTTTTTTCTAGATTAGCAACTGTTACAATAATTTCAAAAACACCCTTTTTAGTAACCTTTAGTTCTGTTTACGAGATGCTTTCTACCTCTATTTCATTCTTATCTAATTCGTTATCTTCAAATAGATAAAAATTGCAATTAAATCCCATTGAATAAGAAGTCGCATCCATATTTTCTTTGGTTAAGGTGCCTAATTTCTCATCATAAATAAAGAAAGATTGCTTTAGAAAAGTGGCATCCTCGGTCTGCGTAAGTTTAATAAAATGATATAATTGGCTAACTAGTTTTTCTTGACGTAAAACATAGAATTTTTATCCTTCGTTTACACTTGTTTCTTCCTTTTTATTGCAAGAAACCAAATTAAAAGAAGAGATGATGCCCCCTAAAACTAAGATAGAATTCAAAAATATTTCCTTCATAAAAACTCCCCCTTATAAATCCAATTTATAAAGTAGCAACAAAAATATGCAAGATAA
>DAVZIW010000189.1:0-1754 GCA_052273085.1 Candidatus Alloenteromonas sp. | reverse complement strand
AAGCCCTAATTCTTTTTCTGGATGTAAATCTTCGATCTTTATATCTTCAGTAGGAACTTCTTCTTTTTTCTTTGATTCGATATTGTAATCAGTCGCGCTATGTCCTTGTTCGATATTTCTATGTTCTTCGGACATATTTTCGATAGTAATTGTAACAAATTCACCGAATTGCTGGGCATAATTAAGCATATGGCCAGGAGTTAAGGTATGAACGTGGACTTTTACGATGTCATCGTCTTTAACAGTAACAACAGATTTGCCGTGTGCCGAAAGGAAACGGATGAAATTCTTCTCAACAAATGGCTTTTTTCCTTCTTCTCCATCGCTAGCTAATCTAAGGATGAACTGGGTGCAATAGCCATATCCTTCTTCATCTTCGCTTAATTTAGCCCCGGCATAAGAAGAAATTGGGGCGGTAGGTTCGCTTGTCCCGATATCAGAATTCCTGGTAATGACATGTCCTTTGACCGCACTTACCATTCCTTCGATTATCCTAACTAATCCAGCTCCGCCAGAATCAACGACACCGACTTCTTTTAAAACAGGAAGCAATTCAGGAGTATGCTTTAAAGATAATCTTGCTTGCTTTAATAGATAATCTAAAGCGTCTTCAATCGATGTATTTGGCTTAACATAGTCCTTCAAGGCATCACTTGACTCTCTTATAACAGTCAAAATGGTACCTTCAACCGGTTTCATGACCGCTTTATAGGCAACTTCTTTCGCACTTACTAAGGCTTTTGCCAAATCGAGCGAATTAAGATGCTTCTTTCCTTCGACTCCGTTGGCAAACCCCCTAAATATTTGGGAAGTGATGACACCGCTATTGCCTCTAGCCCCCATAAGAAGGCCCTTAGAGAAATTAGAAGCTACTTCATATATATCATCGTATTCCCTATTTTGGATTTCTTTTGCGCCAGAAGTAACAGTTAGGTTCATATTCATCCCTGTATCGCCATCTGGAACAGGGAAGACATTAAGCTGGTCTATTTCTGGATAATGGTTATATAGATTGTTGGAGGCTGAAATATACATCTCCTTCAACATTGTTGCATTTATAGTTTTCATGTTATTTGATCTCTTTGATATCCTGTACGAAGACATTGACGCTAGCAAATTTTATTTCGAAAGTCTTCTCTAGTACGTATTTAACCCTTTTTTGGACTTCGGAAAGTATTTCGTTTACCTTGACCCCGTATGCTAAAAACAAATAGACATCGACTTGATATCCCTTTTTGGTCTTTTTGGCATATATACCTTGGACATAATCTTCGGCATTTAAAAGCTCGCTGATGTTGTCACGCAAAGAATTCTTAGAAGCTAGTCCAACAACTCCATAACATTCGCTAACGGCTTTACCGGCAACTGAGGCAATGGCCTCGGTTGAAATATCTATTCCCCCATAGGGTGTTTTCTGGTTAATACTCATTTTTGCAATTTAAAGATATTCTTCCACTTTGGAAGACATGTATATATTATCTCACTTACGCTAAATTAAGCAAATATCCATATTTTTAGGGTAAATCGGTAAAAAAATAGATAATTCTTTACCAAAATACCCTTATGGTGCACCTATTTTAGAATCAAGTGGTTTTCTTGATCAAAAATAAATTTGCCAAGCAAGTTAAAAGATAACAAAAAGGGGCAAAATACCCCCCATAAAAGAAAAAGCCCGGCAGCGCGCTACTCTTGCCGATTCCTCGACTACAATCGCCACTGCGGTGCTTAACTTCTGTGTTCGGGATGGGAACAGG
>DAVZIW010000188.1:0-1777 GCA_052273085.1 Candidatus Alloenteromonas sp. | reverse complement strand
CAAGAATGACCCATATAATAAAAACCCTCTAGAAAGTGAATCTAAAGATGAAGGAAAAGAAGACATTGATAGTAAATAAAGATGAAGCCAATATGAGGCTTGATCAATATCTTTTTCTTTATAAAGCCGCGATTTCTAGATCTAAAGTTGCTACTTTGATTAAAAATGGGGATTGTTTAGTCAACTCCAAAAAAGAAAAAGCCCATTACTTAGTAAATGAAGGTGATGAGATTTCTTTTTATCCATATATAGAGACTGAATTAGAACTTAAAGAGGAAGATGTTCCTTTTGAAGTAATATATGAAGATGACTATCTAATGGTTATAAATAAACCAAAAGGATTGATCGTCCATCCTGGGAATGGTCATAGTGACGGCACTTTGGTCAATGGATTATTATTTAGGAAAAAAGAGCTCGCAGAGACTTCTTCCTATATTCGTCCAGGAATTGTCCACCGTATCGATAAGGATACTTCTGGATTATTAGTAGTAGCTAAGCAAGAAGATACTTTAAGAGAACTCCAACTACAATTATCGACCCATTCGATGCACAGGGAATATAAGGCTATCGTAAAAGGGATAATTAATGAAAATGAAGGCAAGATTATTGCTCCTATAGGTAGAGATAAGCAAAATAGAATCAAGATGGCAGTGGACATTAAGTCCGGCAAGGAAGCCATTACTAATTTTACTGTCTTAAAAAGATTCTTTTCTAGCGATGCGACCTATATCGAATGCAAGCTTGAAACTGGAAGAACCCACCAAATTAGGGTCCATATGGATTATATCGGTCATCCTTTGCTTGGAGATTTAGTCTATGGCAAAGGCAATCTCACCTTATTTAATGATGGGCAATTATTGCATGCCTATAAATTAAGTTTCTTTCATCCAAATCTAAAAAAGGAGATGACTTTCGTCTCTCCTTTGCCAGATTATTTTAAGCAAGCCTTATCTAAATTATCCTAGAAATATTGGCAAAATTCATCTTCGCGACTTTGTTTAGCTCTTCTTTCCCATACTTTTTAACAAATTCAATCCCGAATTTATCGACTTTTGAACTTGCCCCGAATGGGAAATGGAGCTCATAAATTTTATCTAATTGCTCCATCCTTTTTAAAAATGCATATCTAGCAATTACTGAAGCTGTTGCAACAGAAGGGAAAGCTAATTCCCCTTTTGTAGAGAATTCGATTGGATGAGCGATTTCTTTTTCATCTTTTAGATAAGAATAATATGTTGGCTCGCTGGCGAATTGATCAATCTTAAGCTTGGCAGTTGGATATTTTTTAGCTAGATTTAGAAGGACCCTATTATGCATCTTGGCTTTGATTTTATTCATATTGAAGCCATTTTGCTCGATTTGGTTATATTTTTCCTGCGGGAGATATAATTCCGAATAAGGTACTTTAGAAATTAATTTAGGTCCGATTTCTAATATTTTTTCATCAGTTAATAATTTAGAATCAGTTACTCCTAAAGAAGAGATATATTCAAGTAAAGGAGAATCAATATAACTACTCGCGACTATGATTGGACCAAATAAATCCCCAAACCCAACTTCATCTGATCCAATCTGAGGGACAAAGATATCTAATTTATTTTGTCTAGGTGGACAAGTCCTTATTTTTTTAGGAATAGAAGTATTAAATCCCATTCTTGATGCTTCTTTTTTAGCTAATTCACCTTGAAATACAACCTTATATTCTTTTTTCTTATTCATAAATATAGAAATAGAGAATTTAGGCTTGGATGCAAAGAAAACAATATATTCATTTTTA
>DAVZIW010000187.1:0-1780 GCA_052273085.1 Candidatus Alloenteromonas sp. | reverse complement strand
ATTAAATATCCCAATTATTAGTGCCGCAATGGATACAGTCACTGAATCTAGTTTGGCTATTGCCTTAGCTAGATGTGGCGGAATCGGGATGATTCATAAAAACATGTCTATTGAAGAGCAAAAGAAAAATGTTGAGCTCGTCAAAAGAAATGAATCAGGCATGGTAATTGATCCAATAACATTGCATCCTGAACAAACTGTTCTTGAAGCAGAAGCTTTGCTTCATCATTATTTAATATCTGGACTTCCTGTTGTTGATGCTACTAATCGCCTTATCGGGATTGTTACTAATCGCGATATTAGATATATAAAGCTAGACAATACTCCAGTTAGCAAGGTTATGAGCAAAGATAACCTAATTACTGGAAAAGAAGGAATTAGCCTAGAAGAAGCTCAGGAAATATTGTGGAAAAACCGTATTGAAAAGCTTCCTATTGTCAATAAAGATGGGATTTTAGTAGGTTTAATTACTTCTAAAGATATCGATAAGAAAAAAGACTATCCAAATGCTGCTAAAGACAATAAGGGCAGGCTTCTTTGTGGGGCTGCGGTTGGAGTTGGTTCCTCTACTTTAGAAAGAGTAAAGGCCTTGGTTGAGGCCGATGTCGATGTGCTTACTATCGATAGTGCCCATGGCCATAGCAAGAATATCATTGAAATGGTTAGACAAATCCATTCCTGTTACCCAACATTGCCATTAATTGCAGGTAATATCGTTACTAAAGAAGCTGCAAGAGATCTGATTGAAGCAGGGGCAAGTGCTGTTAAAGTTGGTATAGGTCCAGGCTCGATTTGTACGACTAGGGTAGTCAGCGGGGTTGGTTCTCCCCAAGCTAGCGCGGTTGATGAAGTTAGTTCCTATTGCCGTGATAAAGGGATTTGTGTCATTGCTGATGGTGGGATTAAATATAGCGGTGACATTGTTAAGGCTTTAGCGCTTGGTGCCGATAGCGTCATGCTTGGATCGTTATTAGCCGGAACTATTGAATCTCCTGGAGAAGAAATTATCTATCAAGGAAGAAGATTCAAATCCTATGTAGGAATGGGTAGCCTAGCTGCGATGAAACGCGGCTCCGCTGATCGTTATTTCCAAAGCGAATCGATTTCTGCAAGGAAATTAGTCCCGGAGGGAATCGAAGGTAGAGTTGCCTTTAAAGGCCCACTTGCCGATACCATATATCAATTATGTGGCGGGATTAGAAGTGGCATGGGTTATTGCGGGGCGAAGGATTTAGAAGCCCTTAGGAACAATGCTCACTTTATCCGTATTACAAATGCCGGATTAAAAGAAAGTCATCCTCATGATGTAAATATTACGGTAGAGGCACCTAATTATTCTAAGTGTGACTAATTAATTAACTAAATTATCTAGGGCATCCATCAGGGTGTCCTTTTTAAGTAGTAATTGATTATTTTTTTCTTTCGGTAGAATTTAATTGTCAAAGGTGGAGATCCAACTGACGACTTCGACGCACCATAGCCATATGGTGGGCACTGATGCAGGTGGAAGCTAATAGATGGCCTCTAACGTTAAGTCGCTTCCTTAATATAAAGCTGTCCTGCTTGACAAATATTAACATCCCATGTGGGTTTTTTATTTTAGGCCTCTTTTTATTAACGTCTAAAACTTAAAATTTGGCATACCTAATTAATTTAAATATGCCAATTTGGCATATCCCTCAGAAAAAAATATGCCAAAGTGAACAATAAAAAAGAAGGGATAACCACATTGATTTCCCTTCTAATTAATACATGGGTCAACTATATTAATGAGAATCGC
>DAVZIW010000186.1:0-1810 GCA_052273085.1 Candidatus Alloenteromonas sp. | reverse complement strand
AAAGATTAACTGATAAATTTTTAGTAGTTTTTCTTTACCTTTTTAGCAAAAAAAGAGCCGGTGAAGGGAAACCGGCCCAAGTAGCAAGCAATTATTTATTTTTCTTCTTCTACATAAGAAGAAGTTACGATTTTATCGGATTTATCTTCTTTAGGTTCTTCAACGCGGGTTGAATTTTCTTTCCCGTTTACGGCATAGACGGTATAAGTAATCGCGATTGGGGCGCTAGAAACCACTAATAAAGACAAAACAAAAATCGATGTACGTAAAATGGTCCTGAACCTATAATAATTTTTCTTGTGTCCGGTTTTTACTAATTTGTCTTTCATAATGATTCACCTTGCCTTTTTAATTTTCGATTCGTTTTATACCTCTTAATTTCGATGAGATTGAACGTCTATTTTCGTTTTCTTCTTCTATAGTTGGAATAATTGGTTTCTTGGTCAAATTAACAAATTTTGGTTTTTCGATTTCATCTGGAAGCAAATTGATCCCATGCCTACTACCTTCAATAGTAGTTAATTTAGTAAATGCTTTCTTAACTAATCTATCATCAAGAGACATGAATGTTATGATTGCAAGTACCCCATTTACATCAAGAAGTTCAGGAGCATCAATTAGCATTTGCTTCAAGGCATCTTCTTCTTTATTTACTTCAATTCGAATCGCCTGGAATGTTTGCTTGGCTGGATGTCCTTTCTCTTTTAAAGAAGACTTTCTTTTGCCAGCTTTAATCGCATCTACTAATTCAAATGTAGTCTTGATAGGAAACAATTCTCTTCTTTTCAATATGGAATAAACGATACCTTTGCTATCTTTATCTTCTCCATATTCGAACAAGACTCTTTCTAATTCTTCTTTTGAATAAGAATTGACAACATCAAATGCAGTTAATTTAGATTCTTTGTTCATCCTCATGTCTAGAGGGGCGTCAAATCTATAGGAGAATCCTCTATCTGCCTCATCTAATTGAGGGGAAGAGACTCCTAAATCTGCAAATATTCCATCGACTTTATCGATACCTAATTCATTTAATTTTTCTTTTAGATTAATGAAAGAAGAATGGATAAAGGTAACTCTAGGGTCATCTTTGAATTTAGCTTTTCCATAAGAGATGGCATCTAAATCCATATCGAAGGCGATTAATTTGCCTTGTTTACCAATTTTTTCCAAGATCAATGAGGAGTGACCTCCTCTACCAAATGTCAAGTCGACATAGGTCCCTCCATTTTTTATATCTAGGAGAGAAATAGATTCATCAAGCAAGACGGGAATGTGTTTATCCATTAAATACCCTTCCCGAATCCTGCTAACGATGATGAGGCTATGTATTTGCTATATAGGGTTGGATTCCATATTTCGAAATGGTCAAGAACCCCGATTATAGTGACTTGGGAAGAAAGGGAGAATTGTTCAGCGACATCTTTCCCAATTGAAATCCTGCCATGGCTATCTAGACTAACTGGCAAAGCAGAGCCGCTAGTAAGTCTTATGAATGCCCTTTTTTTATCATCAAGATAATCAAAATCGTTCATCTTCTCGACCAATTTATCAAAACTAGAACGAGGATAAACGCTTAAGCATCCATCAAGTCCGCAGGAGAGAATGAAGTCATTTTCTCCTTCTTCAACAAGCTTCGGAGGTAGTTGAAGTCTGAATTTGTTATCGATGGATCTATTATATCTACCAATAAATTGCTTTCCCACTTTTTCCCACCTTCGTATTAGTATAATACCTATAGGTAATTATTTTTTCAAGAAGATATTAAACTTTTTTAGGTTAAGGACTTTATTAAGAAAAATTCCATATC
>DAVZIW010000185.1:0-1847 GCA_052273085.1 Candidatus Alloenteromonas sp. | reverse complement strand
GGAAAGGAATTGTTATCTAATCACATATCCGGGTACGATTAGATAATACGTAAATTATGTCAGTTAAAATCTATACAGACGCAAGTTCGAACTTGTTCCATTCTATATTGGAAAAGAAGGGCATTGATATTGTTGTCCTTCCGATGACTTTAACATTAAATAACAAGGAATATTATCTTTATGATCAAGAAGTCGATGTCGAGGAGATGTCTAAGACTTTCTATGAAGATATGAAAAAAGGCGCGAAGCCAAGAACTTCTCTTACTAGCCCAGGTTTATTTAGAGAAAGAGTATTAGAAGAAATAGCAAAAGGGAATGAAGTTATTTATGTTTGCCTTGCTGGAGGAATTTCTGGAACTTATCAAGCTGCATCTTTGATGGCTAGTGAAATTAACCAAGAGCAACATAAAGAAGTTGTTAAAGTCATTAATTCGAAAACTGCTGGTTTAGGCGAAGGCATGATTGCAATGTATGCCTATAATTTATCTAAGCAAGGATTATCATTACAAGAAGTTGCTTCTAAAACGGAAGAATATTTAGCTACTGTTAGAAGTGAATTTACTGTTGATTCTATTAAATATCTAGCCAATACTGGTAGGGTATCTAACTTTACTGCTATAGTTGCAGATGTATTGATGATTAAGCCTTTATTATATGGATCAAATGAAGGCAAAATCGAAGTAACTGCTAAAGTGCACGGTAGAAAAGGCTCCTTAAAGAAATTAGCTAGCCAAGTAGAAGAACATATAAAAGATAAGAATAGTTTGGTTTATATTGCTCATTGCAACGCCATTGATGATGTCGAATTCTTTAAGAAATTATTAGCCCAAGCAGGGATAAACAATACTGAAACCTATTTCTATGATTTAGTAACTGGATCCCATGTTGGCCCTGGTACGATTGCTGTTTTCTATGAAGGCGAGAATAGAGCGATTGAAAAGAAATCGGTCTTATCTTCCTTGATGGGAAAGAAATAAGTTACATTAAGAAAAACTGGTTTCCAATCAAGGGCCAGTTTTTATTTTGCATTCGGTGGGATTAAAAATCCTTCCCACTTAATAAGTTAGTATTAATCGAATTAATTTAAAGAAACTAAAACCAAATTGAAGTGGGATTAGAATACTTTTTTCTAAATTCAATTGGACTCATTTTGCATTCTTTTTTAAATTGATAACCAAACTGGTTTTTGCCCATAAAACCGTTATCTATTGCAATTGCATTAGCCTTTTTATTTGAACTAAGTAATTCTTCCATGCATCTATATAACCTATATTGTTTTATGTATTGATGGATGGATATTCCTGTTATGGATTTAAAGGCTCTATAACAAGTTGACAAGGAGGATTCCTCAGTTTTAACGATTTCATTTAATCCTAGCTTGGATTTATAGTTAGTTTCTATATAGGAAATGATGGTTCTAACCATCTGATATTTCTTATTTTTCTTATTTTGGACTGAATTAAATATATTTTGATTAATTATTGCCCATATAGAATAAAGGCATTTTAAGACATCATAATCATAGAAATCATTCTTATCACTTTCGAGTTCTATAAGACGGTCAAGAGTAGATAAAAGAGAAATGTAGCTCTTATTTCTAGGTCCGAATAATATGTAATCTATATCTTCATCGATGTCTTCATTTGATATATCGACTGGGTTAAGAGGAAGGTTAACTAAAGAAGAAGCAAAATCGAATTCATAGATCTTTGAATCCTGATTTGTCTCAAGATAATGGATGATGTTTTTATTAATAAATAGAACGCAGTTTTCTTTTAAGAGAATCTTTTTTCCATTAATAAAAATAGAGACATTATTTTCTAACGAATAAAAAAGGATATAGGTAT
>DAVZIW010000184.1:0-1851 GCA_052273085.1 Candidatus Alloenteromonas sp. | reverse complement strand
GAAAAAACAATAGATTCCAGAAACAAGCCGACCCCACAAAAAAGTGGAGAACCTATAAATGAGCAAAAATGATATTTTATTTCATGTTAAAAATATGGAGTACTTATGAAACGTCTTGTCATGTGTACATCTACTGGCTGCCTTGAATACGGCCCAGAAAGATATAGAAACCTAGGGATAGATATTATCCGTATTCATTTGTTTTTCAAAGGAAAGGAATATCTAGAAGGTTTTGATTTGGACCCAGTTGATTTATATAAGCAGATGGAAAATACAAAGGAAGTAAAAGATAACCTTCCCCATACTGCTATGCCGACATATGAAGAAATAGCGGAGCATTTCCAAAAGGCAATTGATGAAGGATATGATGAAGTTATCTGCATTGCCATATCTTCAGGATTGGGTGGTACATATAATTTTATTAACCTAGTCGCAGCAGCTTATATTGGCAAGATTAAGATAACAATTATTGATTCTAGGATTACTTGCTTTAATGAAGGTTATCTAGCAGTTAAGGCTAAAGAGCTTGTCGATAAAGGAGTCCCAACCGAAACCATTATCAAGGAAATCGAATGGATAAAGGCTAGGCAAGAATTCATTGGATTAGATGAAAAGCTAGATTATTTGATATTTAATGGAAGATTAAAAGGTGCGAAAGCATATGTAGGGAAAACTATAAATATAGTCCCTGTCCTTCATTTTGATAGAAGTGGTTCCCTAGTTCCTTTATTTAATACAATTGGGGTTAAGCGTTCCATAATGAAGACATGTGAATTATTAAAAACCAAGGTAATTGGCGATAGGGATGAAAAAGATTATTTGTTATTCCATGTCTATACAGGTCCATCTACTTTAGAAAAGATGAAAGAGATAGAAAAGAAATATGGAATAAAGACTAATCATGAAGATGTAATCATGTCTCCAGTTTCTGGAATCCATAACGGATCTTGGCTTGCTGGATATGAATATATCCCTCTTAGAAGAGATGATGAGCCTCTAGATTAATTTATGATTGTTATTAAAGAAGTTAAAACAAAGAAGGAAATAAGACAATTCGTCAATTTCCCTTTGAAGTTATATAAGAATAACCCTTATTTTGTTCCGCCTTTATATGGAGATGAAATAAAGGCCTTGAAACATAAATCCCCTTATGAAGATGAGATTATAAGTAAATTCTTTTTGGCATATAAAGATAATGAGGTTGTTGGAAGAATCGAAGGAATCATCCAAAAGCAATATAACGAATTAAAGAATGAGAAAAGAATAAGATTTACCCGTTTTGACTGCATTGATGATGTTGAAGTGGCTAAAAAATTATTCGAGGCCGTCTTTACTTTTGGCAAGCTAGAAGGAATGGAAATTTGCTGTGGCCCCCTTGGATCAAGCGATTTTGAACGTGAAGGGCTTCTTATTGACGGATTTGAAGAAGTATCTACTTTCTCTGAACAATATAATTACCCATATTACCAGAAATTAATCGAATCTATTGGATTTAAAAAGGAAGTTGACTGGGTTGAAAGTAAATTACGTCCATCCGAAAACGATAAAGAAACCGCCCTTAAATTAGGCAAGATATCTTCTTTATTACTTAAGAAATATGACTTACATCTTGCCCCTACAAATATGAGTACTTCCAAATATTTGGATAAATATTGCGATGGATTCTTTGATTGTGTTGATATTGCCTATTCTAAATTATATGGAACAGTCCCATTTAAAAAGGCAACTAGACGTAAAATAATTTCTCAATTCAAATTAATATTAAATCCAAAGGAATTGATTATCATTCTGGATAAGAATGAAAAAGTAGTGGCCATTGGTTTATCCTTTCCTTATATAGGGAAAGCAATA
>DAVZIW010000183.1:0-1913 GCA_052273085.1 Candidatus Alloenteromonas sp. | reverse complement strand
CCCGTCTTTGGTAAATAGCACCATATAATTTTGGTGTTATGAATGATGTTTTTTAGATTATATCGCTATGCGATATTTTTTACATTTACCTCTTTTTAAAATTATTATTATGTGTTATTATTATGGTGTTGTATGGTGCCATATACATAGGAGGACACCTAATGGCGTATTTTCTGAAAAAATCAATGACCAGCAAAGGGACATATTTGCAAATCTATGAATCATATCGAAATAAAGAAAAGAAGGAAACTTCTCATCGTTCTATTAAAGCGATTGGTTACGTAAATGAACTGACTAATGAAAAAATGCCTGATCCTATTTCTTATTATCAAAATGAAGTAAAAAAGATGAATGTAAAAAGGAAAAAGGAAATTGAAGAGGCAAATACAAAGCAAATAGAGAATGATCCAACTAAAAATCTTGGATATTTCTTGATTAAAAGTGTTTTTAATACTCTTAAAATCGAACCACATCTCACCTTATTAGCGAATATTGCTAATAAACCATATGATTTATATGAAGTTATTACTACTTTAATATCAGCAAGAATAGTCTCTCCTTGTAGCAAACTTAAAACCATGGAGGAAGTAATACCTGCTTTTTTAGAACCTGTTCATTTCTCTACTGATCAACTATATGATTCCTTGCTTCCTTTTATTGGCGATGAATATGAAAGAATACTTGAAATAATCAATCATGCTTATAAGAAAAAATACGGAAGAAAAACAGAGAAAGTCTATTTCGATGGAACTAATTACTATTTTGAAATAGACAAAGAGAAAGATGATAAAAGAAAAGGTCCTAGTAAAGAAAATAAAACCGATCCAATTATCTCTATGGGGCTACTTTTAGATGAAGAACAAATTCCTCTAGCGATGAAAATGTTCCCAGGAAATGAAAGCGAAAAGCCAATAATGAGAGATATCATTAAAACAATGAAAGAGCAAAATAACATCAGTGGGAGAACAATCCAAGTTGCGGATAAAGGTTTAAACTGTACAAAAAACATTTGTGAAGCTTTAAAAAACAATGATGGGTACATCTTTTCTCAATCTATTAAGAAATTATCTGAAAAAGAAAAGGAATGGGCGTTATTAGAAAACGAAGAGAACAAATGGGTGGAAGTCAAAGATAAAAATGGTGATTTATTATATAAATACAAATCATGTATCGATAAATTCCCATATAAAGTAGATGATGTGACTAATAGAGTAACTACCATAAATTTAACTCAAAAAAGAATAGTAACTTATAACCCCTCTTTAGCGGAAAAGAAAAAATACGAAATCAGTAAAATGATTGAAAAAGCTAAAGAATTAAATAATTCACAAGCCAAAAGAAAAGAATACGGTGATGCAGCAAAATATGTTACCTTTAAAGCCATAAACGAAAATGGAGAAATACTTGATGATACAACAGTTAAAGCAACAATAAATCAAGACAAAGTGAATAAAGATTTACGACTAGCGGGTTATAACTTATTAATTAGTTCAGAAACCAGAATGAAGGCAAAAGAAATCTATAATGTTTATCATCGTTTATGGAGAATTGAAGAAACATTTAGAACACTTAAATCAGAATTAGATACTAGACCAGTTTATCTACAAAGAAAAGATTCTATTTATGGTCATTTCTTAATTTGTTATCTTGCAGTTTTTGCCTTGAGAGTTTTACAAATCAAAGAGTTTAAAGATGAAATACATACAAACGAAATAATATCTTTTGTAAGAAATCTTAAAGTGTTAAAAAATGGTGAAACATATATAAACTTAGGAGCAAAAGACAAGATTAAAAAGATAAATGATAGATTAGGATTGAATCTTACCAATTACTTTTTAACTGACAAAGCTATAAAAAAGGTGCTTGCTTACAAGCTTTAGCACCATATTTTTTATTTATTTACCAAAGTCAGG
>DAVZIW010000182.1:0-1938 GCA_052273085.1 Candidatus Alloenteromonas sp. | reverse complement strand
AGTACCCACGTCCATGGGCTGCATTAATTTCTAAGCCACTTTGGTAGAAATTCATTTATAATTTTAGATATTCATGAGTAGAGTAATTGCAATCGCCAACCAAAAAGGCGGTGTAGGAAAGACTACGACCGCTATTAATTTATCTTCCGCCTTGTCTCACCTTGGCAAGAAGGTACTTCTTTTAGATATTGACCCACAAGGTAATTCAGGACGTGGTGTTGGTATTGATATTTCTTTATGCAAGAAAACTACTTTTGAGGTTCTTGTCGGGGCTTCTACTTTAGAAGAAACTATACTAAAAACCGAAGAAGATAACTTATTTGTTTGTCCTTCTAATTTACGTTTAGCATCGTTAGAAGCATCTTTAATTGGACAAGGTGTTAGTGATCCATTTTTCTTGCTTAAAAGGCAACTAGATCAAATTAAAGAGCAATATGATTATGTTGTTATAGATTGCCCTCCATCTTTAGGTGCTCTTTCTTTAAATGCCTTAGCTAGTTGTGATTCTGTTATTATTCCTGTTCAATGTGAATATTTTGCTATGGAAGCCGTAGCTGCTATATTGTCTTCGATTTCCACAGTCCAAAAGAAATATAATCCAAGTTTAGAAATTGAAGGATTCTTGTTAACAATGTATGATGCTAGAACTCAGCTTGGAACCGAGATTTCTTCTGAAGTTAGGCGTTTATTTAAGGAAAACACATTCCTAGTGTCTATTCCACGTAACCAATCTATAGCCGACAGCCAAGCTGCTATGACTAGCGTTATAAATTACAAGCCTACAAGCATGGGCGCGACTGCTTATTATTCTTTAGCTCGTGAGGTCATTGACCATGAAAAGAGAAGGTAAGAAAGCTGTTCCGTCTTTATCTAATTTAATAGAAAAGTTCTCCCAAGAAGACGTTATTGCCGTCATGGAGAAGGAATATCAGGCTGCTCCTGCTAGGCTTATTCCTACTTCTTTAATAGATGATACTAGTTTTATTAAGGATATAGTTATTCCTAAAGATGTTGTTTCTTCTTTTGCCGCAGGATTAAAAGAAAAGGGTTTTTATAACCCATTAATTGTAAGATCAAAAGGCGATAGATTCGAATTAATATTAGGTAGAAAAAGGTTTTTTGGCGCTAAAAAAGCTGGAATATTGTCCCTTCCTTGTGTAGTTAGAGATGCCGAAGACGAAGAAGTCTTACTCATGCTTTTAGCGGATACTAGAGACAATAGGTCATCTAATGTTTTGGAAATGGCTGTTGTAAACAATTATCATCTTTATTTGGCTATACCCAGCAAACATTAGCCGATTTATCTCACCTTTCACGTAGCCAGATAACTAATATTTTACGTATACTTTCTCTCCCTGATCCAATCAAGAAAGATATTACTCTAGGCAAATTATCATATGGACATGCAAGAGCTTTAGTCTCTTTAGAGGGTGAAAAATTAGAGACAGCATATAAGATTATTAATGATAAAAAACTTTCCGTTAGAGAAAGCGAAAGGCTAGTTCACGCTTTAATAAATAATGAGCCATATTTAGAAAATAGCGAACCCATTATATCGTTTTCGGGT
This sequence comes from Candidatus Alloenteromonas sp., assembly GCA_052273085.1. Taxonomy (GTDB): domain Bacteria; phylum Bacillota_I; class Bacilli_A; order RFN20; family CAG-826; genus Alloenteromonas. The sequence continues at coordinate 371 of DAVZIW010000182.1, read as the reverse complement.
CTAATTTCATCAATCGAAAGAGAAAAAAGTATTACTTTAAACTTCAATTCAAAAGAAGATAAAGAAAGATTTATTGATTCTTTTAAATGTAAGTAAAGTGTATCAATTTTGATTTAACCCTACCCGTAAAGAAAAAACGTATTATAATGTAATTGCTTCAGGGCGACGATAATTACGTCGACTGGTGGTAAAGCCCACAAGCTCTATGAGCACGATTTGGTGAAATTCCAAAGCCAACGGTAAAGTCCGGATAAAAGAAGATACACGATTTGACCTCCCTGTTTGTCGCATTTTGGGAGGATTTTTTATGTCAATTTACTCTTATGTAGCCCTTGCTTTGTTTGTTATTGTGTTGGTTTTAACTTTTAAGG
>DAVZIW010000181.1:0-2003 GCA_052273085.1 Candidatus Alloenteromonas sp. | reverse complement strand
TCTCCTTTGGTAATACTAAATTAATATCTTTTAAGTTTGGAAGTTTATTTATTTGCTGCAAGTTCACGAATTCGCTGCGGGCTTTGTTATTTAAGTCTCTATCAATCGCGAATATGAACACCTTTCTTCCTAATAATGTTTCAAGAAGTTCTTCTAGGGTGTCTTGGTTCTCCTTGATGTTAGCTTTATTGGCCAATCTAGTAAAATTATAGACAATGATAATGGCATCTTTGCATAAGCATAATGGGGTACCATCTCTAAGCAAGGCAGCGGCTTCACCTAGTTTTGGGTCAAGTTTTAGATAATCTAATTGGTTCCAGCTGGAATAAAGAGCTTTTCTTTCGTCTTTAAATTTTGTAGCAAGAACCATGATTTGGATAATCTCAGGCATGCCTAGTTCATACTTATCGCCGGCATTTACAACCTTTGTATGCTTTATTTTTGAAGTATTAAGCTGAGGCTCTTCTATGACTTCCTCTTCTTTTTCTTCGACTGCAGGTGCTTCTTCTTTAACTACAGGGGTCGCTTCTTTTGGTTGGTTATCCTCTTTTTCGCCTTCATCTTCTAAAAGGAATGAAGGAACGATAGAACCTGTATATTTCCCGTCTGTATCAGGATTATATTCTTCTTTTTGAACTGGTTTAGTTTCTTCTTTTATCGGTTCAACTTTGACTTCTACTTTTTGGATAGGAGCAGGTTCAATTTTAACTTCTTCTTTCTTTGGAGGAGCTTGAACTGGCTTAGGTTCAATAGGAGCAGCTTTGACCTCTTCTTTCCTAATCTGTTTAGGCGTGACTATTTGAGTAACTTCGTCGACACTATTAACCGTAGCCATTTTTAATAAGGCTAGTTCAAATAGAGAACGAACATTTGAAACTGATTTGAAATCTAGATGAGTTTTCAAAAGGACATCAATCATTTCATTTATGCGTTTGTTGCTCAACATGGAAGAAAGGTCATTTGCTTCTTCTAAAGTTAATGAGCGGATTAATTTGATATCTTTTGTGGATTTATATATTAATAGATCTTTAAGAATATCTAGCAAAGAGGAACAAAGTCTTTTTACATCGATTCCTCCTGCGACGAATTCATCTTCCTTAGATAATATAGAAGAAATGTTTCCGTTAATTACATCCTTAAGAAGTTCGACTCTTTGTTTAGAAGAAGTAAGACCGAATACAGAGAGAATATCTTTTTCATTGACACTTCCATCTCCATAAGCAAGAGCTTGGTCTAGTATCGATAAGGCATCTCTCATGCCCCCATCAGCAAGTCTAACAATTTCGTCAATGGCAGCATCTTCATAAGAGAAGTCTTCCATTCCTGCAATCCAAAGTAATTTGGCTTTTAAATCAGCATCATCGATTTTTGTGAAATCATATCTTTGGCATCTAGAAAGAATGGTTGGCAAAACCTTATGAGGTTCAGTAGTGGCCAAGATGAAGATTACGTGATCTGGTGGTTCTTCTAATGTTTTTAATAAGGCATTAAAAGCACCTTGAGACATCATGTGGACTTCGTCGATTATGTAAACTTTATATCTTCCTTTAATTGGAAGGTATCTAACTTGATCAATTAATTCCCTAACTTGGTCAACACCGTTATTACTAGCAGCGTCGATTTCAATGACATCAGGATGAGAAGAAGAGTTAAGTGCCAAACAATTTGAACACTTATTGCATTGGTGGCCAATTCCTTCTTCACAGTTAAGTGCTTTAGCAAATAAACGTGCCATCGAAGTTTTTCCTGTGCCTCTAGGGCCACAGAAAAGATAGGCATGGGCAATTTTTCCGCTATTAATTGCGTTACGCAAAGTTCTAACAATACTTTGCTGTCCTGCAACTTCTTCAAAAGAGGCAGGTCTATATTTGTTATATAAGGCTTTATAAGACATATCTTTCAAATTATAACTATTTGTTGTCTTACTTGCTAGTTGCTAATCTATGATTAGTCATTACGCATCAATTTTTAATGATTTCCGTGCCTCTGTGTACGGAAATTTT
>DAVZIW010000180.1:0-2018 GCA_052273085.1 Candidatus Alloenteromonas sp. | reverse complement strand
AAATAAGGCTGGACAAGTCTTATCAATGCGAAGGAAAACCATAACTAGTCCCGTTAACATCAACTTGCCAAATTACATTTTGGATAAGCCAAAATAATACGCCTAGCCCCATTGCAATCATGATTGGATTAACAAATATTGATTTCAATGTCGATTTGGCATTCTCTTTTGTTAACTTGGTTCCTGAAATAGTTATAAAGCAATAGATATATACAACAATCCTAAAAGATAAAGTCATTAAGGAAGATGGGATAAGAACACTAGAAAGATGTTCGCCGCTATATATAGCCTTTAATATAGGGATAGAGAAGAAAGTAAGTTGACCAACTGCTGCTAAAATTGCATACACGGGTCGCTTAGATTTGTCACTTTTAGTAAATATAAGGTTCCCAAGAAGAATAAATATTACATATAGAAGCAAGGACAATAGAAGCAATAATCCATGGGTAGATAATTCATTTGGATTGAAATCGGACATGAAAGCTGCAAAAGCCATACATGGTATCGCTATTTTCATTACCAAGGCATTTATTACTTCTTTTCCTTTTTCTCCAATTATGTTCTTTCTTCTAAAAAAGAATCCAAGGAATAAAAATACAATCGTAGATAGAATGGCCCCAATGAAGTTTTGATCAGAAAATATTTGAATAATGATTTCCATAAACAAGCAAATCTTACTACGTTAAATAGCTTTAAAATATAGAATGCGCTTACATATTTGCTATTTAATTACTTTCGTAGCGCTTTCTTTACTTTTTTAGTTATTTCTAGTGTTCTTAGCCCTTAATTAGTAATAGAGTTATCTAATATCAACAAAAGGAGTTCCAAATAATGGAAGAACTTGTTTTATCCCATAGCCAAATCGAAGACATCACCAAAAGACTAGGAAAGCAAATATCAGCCGATCTAGTCAATGAAGAAAAGACACCTCTATTTATTGTAGTAATGAAAGGTGCGCTAAATTTCTATGCCTCTTTACTTAATAATCTAAGTATCGAGATAATAACCGATTATGTACAGGTTTCTTCTTATGATGGAACTAAGCAAACCGGGAAAGTAATCTTCAAGCACATGCTAGAAAGCGATCCTAGCAATCGCAGCGTCATCATTGTCGAAGATGTCGTCGATACAGGATTAACTATCCGTATATTAAAGGATTATATAAATACTTCCTTTACTCCAAAAAGAGTATTGGTATGTTCTTTATTTGATAAAATCAATTGCCGTAAAGTCGATGAGAAGGTCGATTATGTCGGAAAGACATTGGAAAAAAATAAGTTCCTCATCGGGTTCGGTCTAGATTATGATGAACTCGAGAGGAACGTACCTTATGTCTATACTCCTACTAAAGAGGATTTAGATAAGCTTAATGAGAAATTAGCAAAGGATAAAGAAGACTAATTACATAGTCCCGAAAATCCTATCGCCTGCATCCCCAAGTCCTGGGCAAATGTAGGCGTTTTCATTTAATTGACGGTCAAGTGCCCCGATATATAAATCGACATCTGGATAGACTTTGCAGAAGGCTTCTACTCCTTCTGGAGCGGCGATGATGCAGATGAAATGGATATTCTTGACTCCCCTAGCCTTAAGGAGCTTGACTGCATCGACTGCACTTCCTCCAGTTGCTAGCATTGGATCAAGGATATAGACATCCCTATTTTCGACATCATGAGGCATCTTGCAGAAATATTCATGTGGCTCATGGGTATTTTCATCTCTATACATCCCAATATGGCCGATTTTGGCACTTGGTACTAATTCTAGCATTCCCTCCACCATGCCTAGCCCTGCTCTTAAAATTGGGGCAAAGCATAATTTCTTACCGGAAATGACAGGTTGCATGCTTTTTTCGATTGGGGTTTCAATTTCGACTAATTTAGTTGGAACGTTGCGTAAAGCTTCATATCCTTCCATCAAAGCGATTTCTTTGACAAGGGTACGAAAATCTTTCGTTCCGGTTTCCTTTTTACGCAAAAGAGTAATCTTATGACTTAGCAAAGGATGATTGAGGACGG
>DAVZIW010000179.1:0-2060 GCA_052273085.1 Candidatus Alloenteromonas sp. | reverse complement strand
TCATACAATTTAACTTTCGTTTATTAAGTTGCGTTTAGTATTACAAGTGGCGATTATTTTTATTTATTTCTTACTTTTTTAACTCTAACGCTACGACTATTTCAACGTGGGGACATGATGGAAACATGATGGACGCGATTGGAAATTCGCCTTTTCTTTAATGCACTTATCTAATAATGATGGTAGCGGTATAAATAATATATTGGATTAATGTTGCTTTTTAATTGTTCGTCTCGCCTTCGCTATCAAATTGGCAGTAGAGTTTTTAGATTGAAAATAGTGGCAGTATAATTCTGACGAAGGTGGTCTCCATGACGGTTTCAGCTAAACGATTTTTGCAGAAAGAATGGTCTTTAAAATCTATGCCTTGAAGAATGACAAACCAAAAGAAAGCACGTGATGGATTAATAGAAAGGGGCCATATCGCAAACAGAACTGAAAAGGCCATCAAAAACGCATCTTTTAAGGGAAGAAGATACATGGAAAAAGGATATCTTTGATGATGCTTAGAAGAATATTTATTTCTTTAAACATTTTTAATCAGCTTCATAGTCTTGCATTGGTTATAGTAGATATGTCCCTTCCATAGTGCGCTTCAATTGGGTAATTAGTTCTTTATTTCCGTGCAATGCATGTCGAAACTGTAGCATTTCTACGACTAAAAGAGCGATAAGCCTTATTATTTATTTAGGAGTCAAATATCAAGAAGGATAGGTGACAGCAGTATGCTATTTTTATTTTGCCTTTCAATCAAAAATGAGAAAGTGGACTAAAACTTATTTTGAAATACTGCCTATAATAGTTGTTTACTGCATAAAATTTAATATTTTTAAGCAGAAAAGAGAAAACATTAATGAGAAAATTTGATTATTCATTTTAAAAACCAAGTACCTGTTAGATTGCTAAATTTGATCGCTATTATTTATGATATCAAAGGCAAAGAAAGTGTTTATATTTAAAAGATGATAAGAAATAGCATATTGTTTGATATTGTTACATTAGTTAGAGATTATTGGATACCATTTGTTGCAACCATTCTATCAAGTAACAGATGCTCGTTTTTGATTATCTATCTAAAGTCTTTCTTTAGATTAATAACTCTTTGATTTATAATTCATCTTGTTTCGAAAGGATAAATTGAAATGATTAAATTAGTCTTGATAAGACATGGTCAATCTGAATGGAATTTACTTAATCTATTCACTGGTTGGACTGATGTCGAATTATCTCCAAACGGGGTTAAGGAAGCTCATGAAGCTGGTAAGTTATTAAAGGAAAAGGGATATACCTTTGATGTAGCGTTCTCTTCTAGTTTAAAAAGAGCTAACCACACGATGGATTTCGTTTTAGAAGAAATGGGAGAAACTTCTATTCCAAAACATTATTCTTGGAGACTTAATGAACGTCATTATGGAGCCTTACAAGGATTAAATAAGGCTGACGCTGCAAAAAAATGGGGCGATGAACAAGTCCACACCTGGAGAAGAAGTGCCGATGTCCCACCTCTAGCATTAACTAAGGATGATGAAAGATGGCCAGGCAATCAAGAAAAGTATCAAAACCTTATTAAAGAAGGCCAAATGACTATTGAAGATTGCCCATTGACTGAATGTCTAATTGACACTGCCGATAGAGTTAAACCATACTTCGATAGCGAGATTGCCCCTTTAATCAAAGAAGGCAAGAAAGTATTGATTGCAGCACACGGTAATTCTTTAAGGGCTATTGTTATGATGTTAGAGCATTTAACCCCAGAGCAAATAATCTCTGTTGAAATACCAACTGGTAAGCCACTTGTCTATGAACTAGATGAAAAAGATCTTAAGGTTCTAGATAAATATTACCTATAATCAATTAGCTAAATATTATTCATTTTTATATAACCCCCATGAACATCATTATTGATTAGTAGTGGGGGTTTATTTTGTTGATAAATGTAAATCAAAATAGGTTTTTGTAATAATTCAAATAAAAAATAATCGATTATCACGCGTTTTAAGGATACAGGGGGTTGAAATATATATTTATATATTTAAAATTAGTTGTCTAATAAGACTGAT
>DAVZIW010000178.1:0-2118 GCA_052273085.1 Candidatus Alloenteromonas sp. | reverse complement strand
GGATATATCTAATTTATATAAAGGACATGTAGAGGTTAATGATTGCTATTTCTATATGTCCAACATTGCTTCTATTGCTATGGAAAGCATGTTTAATGGGCCTTATCTATATTCTTCTATCCCTTCCTTGATTGGAGGGATATTTGGCTCGCTTCAAAACGAAACAGGTGTATCTCTAGTCCCGCTTGAAGGGAAGAAGTGCGGTGGCATTTCTTATCCAGTAGAATTAATAATATCTGGCAAGACTAGGTTCTATGACTATAAAGATATTAACGGGATGGATTTAAAAGGTCTGATAAATGAAAATATCTCTAAGATTGCAAATGGAGTATTAGGAGGGGATAGCAACATCAATCTGACTATTGATGATATATTCCCTGTTAAATCTCTATTATTTGAAAAGGCTAGGGATAAAGGCTATATGGTAAGTAAAAACATCAATGTCCCCATTGCTTTTTATGGGGGAGGGCTTAATTTAAGTAAAGTCACCTATTCTAGTGGGGCTGAAATTAAGAAATATATCCGAAACGATATAACCCCTGCTTTATTAAACAAAGTATTATCGCTAGGAGCATCTAGTGCGAGTGGAAGTGGCTTGTCTAATGTAAGGGCCATGATGAAAAGGTGTGTCCTTACTACGATTGGTTTCAATGATTTCAAATTCTCTTTAATAAATGGTGAAGATTATCTATTCAAGAAGAATATTGATATAAAGGATTTAATTAACAATGCTAAATAAGGAGGAAAAGAAAATGAAGAATCTAAAGAAAATCTTATTAGCGGGATTAATGTTAATAACCCCAGTTACAATGGCATCTTGCTCATTTTTCAATGTTGACGATGCTGCAGTTAATATTAAAAATGTTGAGGTTACTACCGATTCTAGTGGGAATACCTTGATTACGATTTATTATACCGATGAAGATAAAAATCCAACCTCCTTTACTATCCCTAGTGGCAAGCAAGGAAAGGAAGGTGTTGGAATTAAAAATATCGACTATAAGGAACTAGAAGACCAAACCGGGACTATCGTAACAATTAACTTCACAGACGAAAATAGGGAACCCGTGTCTTTCTTAATTAAGAATGGGGAAGGTAAAAAAGGCGATAACGGGAACGGGATTAAAGAAATTACATCCAAGCATGATGACGAGAATAAAAAGACAGTCATCACGATTACATTTACCGATGAGAACTATGACCCGATAAGTTTTGATATCATTGATGGAAAAGAAGGGGAGCCTGGTAGATCAGTTGATTCAATAAGACAGGTCTCTAGCGATGATGGAACCGAAAGCATAATTACCTTTCTTGACCAAGGCGGAGAAGTAATTTCTTCTATTACTATCCCAAGGGCGAATACATGGCTTTCCGGTTCAACTAAACCTTCGTTAGAGCAAGGCAACCCTGGTGATTTCTATTTCGAGACAACTAATTATGTAATTTATCAAAAGATATCTTCGGATTGGAAACTTATTGCCGAACTCGGTGCTGCTAAAAACAATCAGAAAACATACAAGGTAACTTTCGATGTAAACGCTAGCGATCTTCCTGCTGCTTATATTGTTTCTGGAAATCATATTTATTCAGACATTAAAGAAGGCTATAACTTTTATGGGATGGATTATGAATTGCCTATCGCAACTAGAGAAGGATATGACTTCTCTGGATGGATTACTTCCAAAACTTATAATCCAACAAAGGGATTATTCACTGATTTGACTCCAGTATATCGCGATATGACCTTATATGCCTATTGGACTGCTAAATAATACCCAATTTAACGCCTGTTTTTCTCTTTTGAAGGTCGATTTAGCAAAAATTAGGAAAAAAGTTAATTTTTTGCTTGATTTATAGACCGATTGTATTCAAAATATATGGGCGCTTCGGGATGTAGCGTAGCTTGGCTATCGCGTCTGCTTTGGGAGCAGAAGACCATCGGTTCAAATCCGATCATCCCGACCACGTTGTTTGCTAGTTTGATACGTAAAAGTGTCAAACTTTTTTTATAGGGCTTTCTTTACCTTTTAGGTTCAAAAATACCGATTTTCTTGTTATAAATGGGTTCTCCACTTTTTTGTGGGGTCAACGTGGGGTTTCCGTGGGTGGAACCCCTTT
>DAVZIW010000177.1:0-2121 GCA_052273085.1 Candidatus Alloenteromonas sp. | reverse complement strand
AACTAGATATAGAAGGCAAAACACCCAAAGAAAAGGCTTTTCTAGCATCTTTTATATCAAAATTATACATCTTTAGATAATATTCATTATAGGCATTAAATAGGTCTTCTTTAAGATAAACATATCCATAGCTACCTAATTCAACTCTTCTTAATAAGGCTTCCTTGATTTTAGGGGCTGCGTAAAAATCCATATCTGCGATAGAAAGAGGGATTTCATTAGGTTTTACATCATATTTTGCATAATCCAAACCATATTTATTTGGATAGGAATCGAAATCAAATTTGCTCATATTTTACCTGCTTTATATCTATGGATAGATCATCTTGGATTAATTCGGCGATACCTTTTGATTCAATATAACCTGAAATTGGATTCTTAACTGAAGATATTCTTGAAGTTGCTTTAACAAAGATGTTTGAACAGTATTCAAACATCAAATCCACTCCATAAATATCGCAGTCATTTATAACTAGATTATCTATATAGCAGAACCCTTGATGGGACTTAATCCTGCAATCTAGAAACCTTAAAGAGGAGGAATTCCAACCAATATACTCTCCATATATAGAAGAAGAAATAACCATCACATTTTCGCAGTTCCAAAAAGCATCTTTGCTATTTAAAAAGCAATTGATAAGGATGATATTTTTTGCACTGTCGAAAGGATAATTCCCCTTGATTAAGCAGTTCTCCAAAACAATTTCTTCTGACCCTAAAAATAAGTAGTCCCCTTCAAGGACACTATTTTTTATATTGACATTTTTACAATACCAAAATGACTCGGTGGAATTTAGCAAGATTGATTCTTTAACATTGACATTTTCTAGGCGTCTAAAATTCTTATTCGCACCTATATAAACATTATTAAAATAGTAACTAGATCCATACCAGAAGCAAGCATGGGCATCTAATATGAAATATGAGTTATAGACCTTTATATTCTTTCCATACCACAATGGGTATTTATAAGAAAAAGTAGAATCTAATACGGTTATGTTTTTCCCTTCTTTTAAAGGAGATTCTCCATCATGAAAATAAGAAGAAGAAACTTCTAACTCCATTTGTTTGAATAAGCTTCTTTCTCCTTGATAAATAGATTTAAACATATATTTAATCCTTAGATGATATATAGATTGTTTCAAGATTATCGATTGCTTCTTGTATCAAACTCTTGTAGTCGAATTTATCTTCATATTTTAAACATTCATCTAGCCTTGGCTTTGTCTTTGGACGCTTTGGCTTGAATATCGTGCAGCAATCTTCATAAGGCCTAATGGAAATTTCATAAGTATTGATTTTCTTTGATGTATCAATAATTGAAAGTTTGTCCATCGTGGCTAATGGACGTAAGATTGGGAAATTAGTAACTTCATTAATAACTTGGATAGATTCTAAAGTTTGGGAAGCAACTTGACCAATTGATTCGCCAGTTGCAACCGCTAAGGCATTATTAGCTTTAGCAACTTCAGTTCCAATACGCATCATCATTCTTCTCATGATAGTAATGCAATAAGGTTCAGCTACATATTTATATATTTCTTCCTGTAGTTTAGTAAAAGGGACTATTTGGAGCTTTATGTCCATTTGGAATTCATTTAATTCCTTTAAGATATCTTGCAATTTATCAATAACTGAAGCTGATGTGTATGGAGGGGAAGCAAAATGCAAACATTCTATTTTTATCCCTCTTCTAATTAAAGAAAAGGCTGCAACCGGAGAATCAATCCCACCAGAAAGAAACAAAGTAACCTTGCCATTCATTCCTAATGGATATCCTCCTAATCCTGGATAATCATAAAGCGATAAATAGGCTTCATTATCATTGATTAATATCTTTAATTTGCCTTCTGGAGTATGCAAATCTACTTTAGATTCAGGAACATTTCTTAAAATATAATCCCCGATAAGGCAATTGAGTTCATAGCTAGATAAATCAAAAGCACGTATAGATTTATGGGAATCTACTTTAAATCTCTTGATGTTTTCTCTTTTTATCATTTCTAGAGACTTTTCTTTTAAGGCTTCTAGATCAAGAGAGCATTTCTCTACCAGGGAAATCTTTTGGATACCAGAGACATCTTGAAGTCTAGCAATTACATCATCTAGGTTATCCTTTAA
>DAVZIW010000176.1:0-2168 GCA_052273085.1 Candidatus Alloenteromonas sp. | reverse complement strand
ATATTATATAGTTTTCTATATAGTTAACTTGCAATTATGATTAATTTTTAGAATAATATAGATATGGATGATTTATATTTTTCTAGAATAATTAAAGAAGAACGCAAGAAACTAAAGATGTCTCAAGAAGAACTATCTATTCTTTCTGGGGTTTCTTTACCTACTATTAGATCTATTGAACAAGGTACATCTTTTCCTAATGTTAAGACATTAAATAAGATACTTAAGTTATTTAACCTAACTTTAAAAGTAGAAAGGATAGATAAATGAGAAGGGCAGAAGTTTATTTTAAAGATTTATTAGCGGGCTTCCTTACTGACTTTGATGATCATTTTGAATTTCAATATACAAATGATTTCATAGAAAAAGGACATCCAATATCAGTTAATTTCCCTCTACAAAAAGAAGCGTTTATATCAAAGAAATTATTCCCTTTCTTTGATGGACTAATCGTAGAAGGATGGCTATTAAATGTTGTTGAGGATAATTGGAAAGTAAATCCTAACGATAGAATGTCTTTATTGCTTCTTTTAGGAGAAGATAGCATTGGTGCAGTTTCAATTAAGGAAGTGAAATAAAATGGAAAAGAAATACTGTCTTTGCTGCAACAAAGAAATCGAAGAAGGTTTATGGCATAAAAGCTGTATCAAGCATTTTTTCGGCACTAATTCACTTCCAAGTATAGAACTTAATGATAAAGATCTTAAAAAGTTAGCATTAACTCAACTCCAAAACAAAACTACAATGACTGGAGTTCAAGAAAAGCTCTCATTGCATCTAGATTTAGATAATAGAAGAAGGCCTAGATTGACTATAATTGGATTTCCTTCTGGATATATATTGAAACCCCAATCATCAAAATATAAGCAATTACCTGAATTTGAACATATCGGCATGCTTCTAGCAGAAGAGTGTGGCTTAAAAGTAGTACCCCATGCATTGATTCCTATTAATGATAATTATGAATTAGCATATATCACTAAACGTATTGATAGAAAAGGCTATTATAAGGTACATATGGAAGATTTTGCCCAGGCAACACTTACTTATACAGAAGATAAATATAGGTCTTCTTATGAAGAATGTATGTCTTTAATTGATAAACATTCTTCTAATCCATATCTAGATAAATTGAATCTATTTTGGTGTCTATATTTTTGCTTTGTTATTGGTAATAGCGATATGCATCTAAAGAACTTCTCATTTATCATGGATGAAGAAGGCAGATTGTCTTTATCTAGTTTCTATGATTTATTGCCAACTAAAATAATAATTCCATTTGATCAAGATGAACTAGGTATGAGATTTAATGGAAGAAAGAACAATCTAAGAAGAATTGATTTTGATGAATTTGCTAAGAATTCTAATATTGATCCAAAAGCAAAAGATAACATCATCAATTTTATTAATTCAAAGCAAGAAGTAATGATTGAGACAATATCAAATTCATCATTAAATCAAAACACTAGGACAACTTGGATTAAGCTAATAAAGAAAAACATAAGAAGAATGAAGGCAGATGCACAGGTTGAATATTATCCAAACAAAAAGACTTTAAAAGCAATGAATGAAAAAGATAATGATAAATCTTGTTCATCAGTAAAAGAGTTAAAAAAGGATTTAGATTTATAACTTATTTACAGCCCTTAAATCACCTTTGTGGTAAAATATCTCTATGCGAATAGAAGAAAAATTATTAATAGATAACAAGTTTGATGAAGTGCTAGATTTAACTAAAGATAAGAGCGATGTTGAATCAACTTATTATAGATTAATCGCACTTATTGCTAAATCTAATATCAAGGAAGCATCATCTTTAATAGAAGCCAATAGGGATGCTTTATTTGAATATAAACCAGCTTCTTTGATAAAGATGGATATCGAATTATCTTTAGCGGAACTCGAATTTGCAGATGCCCGTAATAAATTAGATGTCTATGAAACTTATCCCTATGTTTCTCAAGAAGTGGAAGAATGTCTAAGGGGATATAAAAACAAGATTGAAAAAGAAGAAAGAGAAATACTTTCATCCTATAAAAAGAAGATTAATGAATCTAATGATGGGGGAGTTCCATCCTTAGATTCTCCTAATGAAACCATCTATTTTTATCTTTCTAGCATTTCTAAAGAAAAAAATATCGAAAATAAAGATAAAGATTTTTGTTTGT
>DAVZIW010000175.1:0-2188 GCA_052273085.1 Candidatus Alloenteromonas sp. | reverse complement strand
TACAGAAAATGCTTTTGTTTAAAGGATTTTTTGTATCTTTGCAATCGATAAGGGGCTAGTAAGCTCTAATAATTTCTACTATTGTAGATTCCAGTGAGCTTATTGATGGATTTCAGCTCAGGCTAGTAAGCTCTAATAATTTCTACTATTGTAGATATGATGATCAGCGTTGTGTTAAACTGAATAGGCTAGTAAGCTCTAATAATTTCTACTATTGTAGATCTAACGAAAAGGTTACCACTGGTATGCCGGCTAGTAAGCTCTAATAATTTCTACTATTGTAGATCCAAATATAGAATGTCCCCGATGGTCGTGGGCTAGTAAGCTCTAATAATTTCTACTATTGTAGATAGGGAAACCGAGCACAAGCAGCAAATACCGGCTAGTAAGCTCTAATAATTTCTACTATTGTAGATTCAAGAGTTACAACTATCGTTCTTTCTGGCTAGTAAGCTCTAATAATTTCTACTATTGTAGATATGAGTGGAAGCAAAACGGCAAGTTCGCAGGCTAGTAAGCTCTAATAATTTCTACTATTGTAGATTCGGCTCTAAACTAGGTTATTAATTGATTTTGGCTAGTAAGCTCTAATAATTTCTACTATTGTAGATTTACAGTATCGCCCTTGATGTACACAAGCGGCTAGTAAGCTCTAATAATTTCTACTATTGTAGATTTGGCTCGATCCAGATACCTTTCGCAGTCGGCTAGTAAGCTCTAATAATTTCTACTATTGTAGATGAAAAAAGAGAGTTTGAGTCTATCGGAGGCTAGTAAGCTCTAATAATTTCTACTATTGTAGATGCGATGCGTATATGTTAAACCAAAAATTAAGGGCTAGTAAGCTCTAATAATTTCTACTATTGTAGATTGGAGCAAGAGCTTAATCAGGTTATCTCGGCTAGTAAGCTCTAATAATTTCTACTATTGTAGATGGCAATGCCAAAAGGAAGTGGGGGTTTGGCTAGTAAGCTCTAATAATTTCTACTATTGTAGATCGTTTTAGCCATTATTAACAATTTTGAGGGGCTAGTAAGCTCTAATAATTTCTACTATTGTAGATGGGCTTGTGTTCTCTTTTTCGTTTTAAGTGGCTAGTAAGCTCTAATAATTTCTACTATTGTAGATACGGAATTCATTCCTCAACCTATAGCTGGGCTAGTAAGCTCTAATAATTTCTACTATTGTAGATATTTGAAGTCGTTCTCAAAATAAGAAGTAGGCTAGTAAGCTCTAATAATTTCTACTATTGTAGATTTGTAAATATACTTTGGCAATTTCCAATGGCTAGTAAGCTCTAATAATTTCTACTATTGTAGATATTCCGTTTTCATTCCTTTTCATTCCTCAGGCTAGTAAGCTCTAATAATTTCTACTATTGTAGATAGGGTGATGCCTGTCTGTATATTGTAAGCCATCGGCCAACCGTAAGCCATCGGCTAACCCCGTATTGGGAGACATAAAAGTTTTCTTTAACTTTGCACGCAGATTTCGCTGATAACGCAGATCTTCCTACTTTGCTCTTCTTTAGTCCCACAGATTTCACGGATTTTCGCAGATTTCTTTTGATTTTCTTGGTAGTTTCGAGAAAAAAGCGTAATTTTGCGTCAAAAGTTAAACGTTTAAAATAGAGATTATGCCAACATTAACTATACAAGTGGAGAACAAAAGTGTTATGGCTGGACTTAAGAAGGTTCTTGAGTCTATGAAAGGTGTCGTAATTGTTTCTGATAATCAGAAAAAAACTGGGATAGAGGAAGCTATGGATGATATTCGCCATGGTAGGGTGACTGAGTATAAAAGTGCTGATGATATGTTTGAAAAGTTAGGGATATGAAATACAAAATCATAGCAACCAAACACTTCCAAAAGGATGTGAAGCGTTGTAAAAAACGTAATCTTCCAATGGAAAAGCTAAAGAAAGTTATTCGCTTACTTGAAGAAACTGGAAAATTACCTTCTGAATATAAACCGCATAAACTGTCTGGACAATATGCTGGAAGTTGGGAGTGCCATATTATGTCTGATTGGTTGTTAATATGGACACAAAATGATATGGAATTAGTATTGGTAATGACTAATACTGGTTCTCATAGTGATGTCTTCTAAAAGTATTACTTCATTATTTAGTCCCGCAGATTTCTATTGGGCGTATTCCGGTTGATACCCGTTCACTAATTCCGGTGAT
>DAVZIW010000174.1:0-2276 GCA_052273085.1 Candidatus Alloenteromonas sp. | reverse complement strand
TAAGTAATAAGGGACCCTTGTTACATATATAAAGCTAAAGGATTTATTTATGTCGCATTATGATTGCATTATTGTAGGTGCCGGCCCTAGCGGGTATATGTGTGCCTATGAATTAGTCAAGAAGAGCCCTAGCCTTAAAGTATTATTAATCGATAAAGGAAAAGATGTGGAACATCGTTTTTGTCCTGTCTTGAATCACCTTATCGAAAGATGTCCTGTTAATAAAGCAGGCGTTACTGGCTGCCACCCTTCTTGCTCGATGACTTGTGGATTTGGAGGGGCTGGCGCGTTTAGCGATGGCAAGTTCAATATCACTACTGAATTCGGGGGATGGCTTGATGAATTCATTTCCGATGAAGAACTTATCGAACTTATTAAATATGCAGATGATATCAATCTAGAATTCGGCGCCACTCCTATTATCACTGATCCATATACTCTAAGATTAGGGAAATAGAAAGAAAGGCCATGGGGGCTGGACTTAAATTATTACGTGCGAAAGTAAGACACCTTGGTACTGAAGAAAATTTAAAGATATTAAGTAGGATATATAACTATCTAAAGGATAAGATTGAAATTAGGCATGAGACTTTCCTAAAGGATTTAATAATCGAGAATAACCAAATTAAAGGAATTGTCGTTAATGATGATGAAAAGATATATGGCAATAATATTGTCTTAGGTTTAGGAAGGGATGGGTCTATTTTCCTTAGCGAACTATTATCTAAATATGGGGTAGAGATGATTAATAACCGTGTTGATATCGGGGTTAGAGTCGAAACTAGCAATGTCGTAATGCAAGAAATCAATGAAAACCTATATGAAGGTAAATTTGTCTATTACACTTCAAACGGGGTTAAGGTCAGGACATTCTGCAGCAATCCGAGCGGACATGTTGTCTTAGAAAATGACCATCATGTAATCTTGGCCAATGGACATTCTTATCAAGATCCAAAATTAGGCAGCGAGAATACTAATTTTGCACTTTTGGTTTCCCATAAATTCTCCGAACCATTCAATGATCCGAATTCCTATGCCTATTCTTTGGCAAAACTTGCTAATAAATTAAGCTGTGGATCAGTCATTTTACAAAGATTTGGGGATATCACGCTTCAAAGAAGAAGCACGGAAAAACGTATTAAGGAAGGGTTTGTCGTCCCTACTTTAAAAGAAGCTGTCCCTGGGGATTTGGCTTTATGCTTACCATATAAAACATTAAGTGCCCTTATTGAAATGATTAAGGTATTAGATAAAGTAACTCCTGGAATTGCAAATGATGATACTCTGTTTTATGGAGTTGAGGCTAAATTCTATTCGGCTAGAGTCGATGTAGACAAGACTTTGATGGTCAAAAATATCAATAATCTCTACGTAGTTGGTGATGGAGCTGGAATTACTAGAGGTTTAGCACAGGCTTCTGCATGTGGGATATATGTTGCTAGAACAATAAGCAAAAAGGAAGGTAAATAATATGCCAAGTATTGTAATCGAAGGTGTTCAGTGGGGGGACGAAGGTAAGGGGAAAGTTGTCGATTACCTAGCCTCCAAATCAAATGTAGTAATTAGATTCCAAGGAGGGAATAATGCCGGCCATACCGTTTGTTTTGATAACAAGACATTTGCCATTAAGTCTCTTCCTAGTGGAATATTTACTCCAAATATAATAAATATCATCGCAGATGGAGTCGTTGTTAATCCGTTTTTCCTAAAAGAAGAAATCGAGAATATAAAAGCGCAAGGTGTAAAGGATTTTAAATTATATATCTCTAACCGTGCCCACTTGATTCTCCCTTATCACCTAGATTTAGATGGATCTTTTGAAACTTTATTAGGAAAAGGAAAGATTGGTACGACTAAAAAAGGTATTGGCCCTGCCTATAGCGATAAAGCATCTAGATTTGGAATCAGGATGGGTGATTTATTAATAAAAGAATATCTAAGGGAAAGACTAGAAGAAGTCTTGCCTATTAAAAACCATGAGCTTAAATCACTTGGATTAAAAGAATATGATTTAGAAGCTTTATATCAAAGCCTAGTTGAAATAGGAGAATACCTAAAGCCATTTATAACCGATACATCTAGACTTATCAATAACCTTTATGATGAAGGCAAGACCTTATTATTTGAAGGTGCGCAGGGAATGATGCTAGATATTGATAGAGGTACATATCCTTATGTCACTTCTTCTAGCCCAAATTCAAACTATGCCTGCCAAGGTTCAGGATTGTCCCCAAGGAAAATCGATAAGGTAGTCAGCATTTGCAAAGCCTATACGA
>DAVZIW010000173.1:0-2317 GCA_052273085.1 Candidatus Alloenteromonas sp. | reverse complement strand
GCTATACAAAATTAATCAAAATAGGCAAAACAATAGAATTATTTCTTGATATTTTTTAAAAATTGGCTCCAAGAGAATAAAAATCCACTTTTGACCATTTTTTAAAATAAATCCAAAAATATACGAATTTAAAATTAGTGTCTATTTTTAGGGGGCAACCCTATCTAGATAATAATGGCTTTGCTAAAATCGATTCAAAAGGGAGAGGCTATGGAAAGGATAAATTTTTTTGTTTGTTTTGTTTGGATTAGGTCCTTCTTGCTTTTAGGTGATTCAGTTATATTCTCAAGCCAAAATGATGCTGCTATGTCTACTTCAATTGGATTCTTTCTTGGCGGCGGGGTAAGCTGTCTAATTGGCTTAGCTGGGCTACTATTCTGCAAGAAAGAATAAACTAGATATAGATAAAGAAAAGCCTCCGAATTAACGGAGACTTTTTTGTTTGAATATTATTTACTTGCTTACTTTTCTTCTTTAAAAGCAGAGGCGAGTACTTCTGAAGTTGAGGCTAGGGTTTGCAAGTTTGAAGGAAGATAGATCTTCGTGGATTTGCCATCAGCAATCTTTTCTAACGCTTCATATCCTTTGATTGTTAAAACTGAATTATCTGCCCCTGCATCTTTAATGGCTTTAATACCATCAGCTTCAGCTTCTCTTACCATCCTTATGCCTTCAGCTTCGGCTTTCTTTAAGGATAATAATTTCTGGGCTTCACCTTCAGCTTTCTTAATAGTTGATTCCTTTTCGGCTTCAGAAGAAAGAATCATGGATTCCTTATTACCTTCAGCAATAAGGATAGCGGATTGTTTTTGGCCTTCTGCAAGAAGAATCTTTTCTCTTTTTTCTCTTTCGGCCCTCATTTGACGTTCCATGGCTTCTTGGATGTCTCTAGGTGGAAGAATGTTTTTTACTTCTACCCTAGTGACTTTGATTCCCCAAGGATCAGTAGCTTCATCTAGCGTCTTTTTCATCTTTTCATTGATGACATCCCTAGAAGTAAGGGTGGAATCTAAATCTAGTTCCCCAATGATATTCCTTAAAGTTGTAGAAGAGAGGAATTCAATGGCCTGTACTGGGTTTTCAACTCCATAGGCATATAGCTTTGGATCAGAGACATAATAAAAGACGACTGTATCGATTTGGATAGTGACGTTATCGCTAGTGATGACATTTTGGGGAGGGAAGTCTTTTACTTGTTCCCTCATATCGATGCGGTGGGCTAATCTATCAACAAATGGTACCTTGAAATGGACACCTGTATCCCAGGTAGTCCTATAAGAACCTAGTCTTTCGATAATTCCCTTTTCGGTTTGGGAAATGATCTTGATGTTACAAAGCAAGATAAGCAAGACGAGGACGAAAATCGAAACTAGCACAATTAGGGCAATTACAAACCCTGGCAAACCTTCTAAAACTAACATTCTTTTTACTCCTTTTTAGATTTCTCTATAAACAATTTATTCCCGGCGACCGAGACAACTCTAGCAACTTCCCCTTCTTCAAATGTTTGATTTGTAAGAGTCGAGGCAGTCCAAGTCATCCCGTTTACTTCTATTTCTCCCTGCTGAAGCGAATCTACTTTAGTTAGGACAATCCCTTTCTTTCCGACTAGGTTATCGATATACCCCCTAGTCTTTTCTTTTTTAGCAGTCCATTTTTTTATAAATGGCCTCATCAAGAAGAAGGATATCAAGGAAACTCCTACGAATATTATTATCTCACCCCAATAAGGGACTCCCGGGATAAAGGATACCGCGAATGAAATAATCGCTCCAACGCAGAACCAAATAGAGACAATCGCTTCGGTCGAGGCCTCAATAATTAAGGCTGCAACGGCGAATATTAGCCAAACTAGCCACATCCATTCTTCCATAATTAATTGACCTCCTTACTAACTTTTATTATAAGATATTCATTTTCTTCATCATATATCGACTTATATTTTTTAGGGACGGAAGAGAAATTAATATTTAGCATCTTCCCCAAAGTCGACATAAGAGATGTCGATGAAATTCGCGAATAGCTTTTCTTGTTTGCTACATCGAAACAAGAATGGGGATCTATATCTCCAAGAGAATACCTATCTTTGCTTAGTGGCCTAACAATGATATTCCTATCATCATCTACCCCCACTTGGACTTTATAAGCATCAACTAGAGAAATAGAGGCAATAGAATTAAAAGTCATATTTGTAGAATAGCAAGTTACTATTCCTTCCTTTTCTAGTTCATTTATCCATTTGATCATAATGCCCTCCTGACTATATTATCTAATAATTTCAAATCTTTTCAAGAGTTTTCAAAAAAATATTTTTTTA
>DAVZIW010000172.1:0-2396 GCA_052273085.1 Candidatus Alloenteromonas sp. | reverse complement strand
TCATTTGCCTTGGAAACGAAGGGATAGGCATGGATAAAGACAATATCGATTTATGTTCCTCTTCCTTATATATAAATATAGATAATATGGATTCGCTTAATGTAGGGGTGGCAGGTTCTATATTGATGTATGGGATGAACAAGAAATAGAGGTTTTATATAGACAAAATCCCTATTTTTGATCATTCTTATCTAATAGATAAACATTTTTATTGAACACCTTTATACTTGCTTTATAATGAAATTATGAAAAAGAATTGTTACAAATTAATTCCTCTTACGCTCCTTAGTCTAACATTAGGAGCGTGCGCTTCTAAAAACAGTTCAGTTGAAACTGTTACTCCAGAAGTTGCTTTCGATGCAGCCGAAAAAGCCGCGAAGAAGACTAGCGAAGCCGATAAGGCTAGAATTAAGACCGTCGATAGCCCAATTTATGGTCAATTCGGTGTCGAAGTTAAAAATAATAATAAATGGAATTATCTACAAACAAAAGTCGAGCATTTACCTCTAGATTTAATATATTCAAATTATGCGACTAAAGATGCAAAGCAACTCCAAGCTAGCATAATTAGTAAGGGTGAAAGCGATGATGCTCCAGGTGCGACATTAAAAATCAATACAGATATGGAATTTAATGGAATGCCTGTAGATTCCTTTACCCCTAGAATTGAAGATTTATCCGTTGCTACCTATATTAAAGATGGGACAGTCTATGTTGATTATTCTGACCCTTCTTTGAAGTTAGTAACAAACCTAATGAAATTTGTCATTAAGCAATATTCCCCATATGACGTTACTTTTCCTAAGTCAAATAAGGCCAAGGTAACTCTAGATGAAGAAGGATTAAATAAAGTAAATGATGTCATGTCTAATTTCGATGTCGATGTCACTGCCTTACGTAAATTACATAATGATGTTCCTTCTTTATTCGAATTCAAAGGCAATAAGATTACTGTAAGGGCAACAACTAAAGAAGAATTCAAATCATATCTAGAAGCGGCTTATGATATTGGTTCAAGCGAACTTGATTCATCTGCCCAGGATTCTGCTTCCTCTGCTAAAAAGGAAGTCATGGATAAATATGATAAATACATGGAATATGCCGCATTCAATTCCTTCGTTACTACGATTGGATTCGATGATAAGGGCATTTCTAGTATGTCTTCTTCCTTAAATATCTCTAGTTTCGATCATGATGGATTAGTCGCGGCTTATCCTGATGATGAAGCCTTCCCATATGGTAAATTCTCTTATTCAGGTGAATTTGAATTTAGCTATGATGGAATTGCCCCAATGTTCCCAAATGATTTAGATAAATACGAAGAAATAGTCATCAAGGAAAAAGATCCTGCTACAAATAATTAATTAGTCAAGCCATTTGGACTAATAATCTAGATGGCTTTTTCTTTTTTTCTTTACTCAGTCTTTTTAGTTGAAATATTTTTTTGTTGACACGAATTGGAGTAATGTTAAATTCAAAATATAAGGGGGAAAAGATTACCCCTATAACTTGATAAGGCTAAATTCATTCATAATGAAGAATATCGCCTTATCAAGAAAAAAAGGAGGCAACAATGAAAAAACTCATATTTTCATTAATACCGCTTTTGCTGTTGTCATGCGGCATTAAACCAACGTCGACCAGCGAATCTTCTATGGAAACTAATGATTCGACTGAGCCGAATATTTCAACAACTGAAACATCTACATCTACTTCGACATCTGAGAAATTTAAACTTAAATATCCTTCTTCATTTTCGTTAGTTAGGAGTCAATATGGCAAAGAATATAGCAATTGCAGCATTGAATTTACTAGCGTTACTGACTGTCTGATTAGGTGGAAGGAAGGGGATTTGAATAAAACATCTCACATGATTTATACAATAGAATTCGATAAAAATATTTTGTATAGCTTCATTTGGGATCAAATCTCATTTACAGAAGCAAAACAAGAAGGGGATAGCGAAGTGCCAAGTTTCTTGTTTGAATGTGAATATCGTTACTTCTCTTCCGATTATAAAGAGCTACATTTCGAGACAGCAGGTTTAATGGGCTCGGAAGATGAAAACGGTAGCCAAATAATCCTAGGGAAAATGGTCTATGATTTCGCCATTTTAGAATAATGCCAAATTAACAAAAGGAGTTTCCTTAAAAATGGGGACTCCTTTTTAATATGAATTAAAACTAATTTTATCTTCCTTTATTTATGGTTTGATTTGCTATAGAATTTATTAGCCTAGCGATTGGAAGTAGTAATAGAGCAAAGCTAGCTAAAAGGGACAGGGAGATAGTGAGACCCCCTGAACTAACTTCTATGAATTCACCCTTGAAGGCGGTTAGGAGACTAGCCCGTATCCTTGCGTTAAAAGGGAATAGAGCTTATCTATATATTATATA
>DAVZIW010000171.1:0-2398 GCA_052273085.1 Candidatus Alloenteromonas sp. | reverse complement strand
GCTTATCCAAAATGTAATTTGGCAAGTTGATGTTAACGGGACTAGTTATGGTTTCCTTCGCATTGATAAGACTTGTCCAGCCTTATTTAAGATTATTTCCATGGGGGATAGCTTAGCTACCCCATTATGCATGCTTCTAATTGGAGTTACTTTAGGGGAATCTAATATTGCTTCAGCCTTAAGGAATAAGACTTCGTGGTTAATAGCTAGCATTAAGATGTTTGCTATTCCTGCTATTACATTTGGGATATGTGTTTTGATTCAACTTACTGGGTTAATTAGATTTAATGAATATAGTCTGGCTGCCATTGTTATAGGAATGGATGCTCCAACTAGTGCAGTAGTAATAGCATTCTGCAATGATTACGATAAGGAAACTTATGTTGCTAGCGATAGTGTTTTCCTTTCAACCTTACTTAGCATCATTTCAATTCCGTTATTTTTCGTATTGATTAAGTTTGCCATTACTTGGCCTTTATTTGCCTAATAAAACTAGAAACATTAAAAAATCCCTGTTTTTATTTCTTTAAGAATACCGAATTATGTATAAGAAAATATCTAAGAATGTTATTCCTTTTAAAAGAAAATGAATTTGATTTATTAAAAAGTGAAATCAAATCAAATTTCCTAGATATGGCAAATAGTAGCAAGACCATATGGGAAAAATTGTCTCCAAATGCAAGCTGCAACCACGGGTTTGCTTCTTGTTTAGCATATATAATTGAAAAAATAGTTCTAAATAAAGGCAAATAATAACATTTTTATTTAATATATGAATGGTGGTATCCTTATGGATGTAATTAGGAATAAAATACATTCATCAAATGGAAAAGAAGAAATACTCTGTATTAATTGTCGAAGACCAGGCAATGCCAGCCGAACTCTTTTCATATTTTGTTAATACATCGCCTAACTATTGCCTATCTAAAGTCATAGATTGTGCTGCCTTAGCAGAGATTTATTGCATGTCTACCCCGATAGATTTGATATTGATGGATGTAGTCACTAGCGATGGCTATAGCGGACTTGAAGCGGCTTCTAGAATAAAAAGGAAATTCCCTAATACAAAGATAATAATTGTTACAAGCATGCCTGAATGTTCCTATATAGAACGTGCTAAAAAGCTAGGGGCAGAAGGCTTTTGGTATAAAGAAACGAATAAAGAAAGCATTTTGTCCGTCATGGATAAAGTAATGAATGGAGAGATTGTCTATCCAGATTCTACAATTAGCGTCAATGTGGGTTTAGCCAAAAGCGATGAATTCACCAATAAGGAATTGATTGTCCTTCGCCTTATGACTGGAGGATATAGCAATCAAGAAATTGCCAAGAAGCTTAATGTCTCTCCTAATGCGATTAAGAAACATATATCCAATTTATTAAATAAGACAGGTTTACGTTCAAGAACCGAGCTTGCAGTAAGAGCAAGAGAAACTGGATTAGTTATATTAGAACGCCCTAATCCCAATTAATAAACATAAACAAAAATAAATAAGATTTCTTCCTAAAAGTACCTTTTTGGGTACTGTGCTTCCGTATTGCTTTTGCTAAAGTTTTCTTGTCAAAATGAATACACGTATCGCACCAATTTCAAAATTTACTGCATTA
Organism: Candidatus Alloenteromonas sp.; assembly: GCA_052273085.1. GTDB lineage: Bacteria > Bacillota_I > Bacilli_A > RFN20 > CAG-826 > Alloenteromonas. The sequence goes on along the minus strand of DAVZIW010000171.1, from coordinate 790 downwards.
GAAGTTGTACCGTCATTAATCTTGAAGGCCTCTTTTGTCTTTTAATTTGTCTAGGTGAAAGTAATTCATTTTGAATTTTGGTTTTATAGATCCTTTTGGCTATTTTTTGCCAAATGGGAGTTAGAAAAACAAGGAGGAACGCGCAATTAGAAGAGCTTTAGGTTTTATAAAATCGTTAGATTTATTATTTGATATTTATTTTAGAAAATAAAAAGGAAAAGAAAATGAAACATAAAACAAAATTCAAAATATTGATGATGCCTGCTGTCGTTTCTTTTTGTTTTGGCTTGGCTTCGTGTGGCGAAAAGCCTAGTAGTAGCGAAAGCGAGACTGAAACAACAAAAACAGAAACCCCATCAATCCATACCCATACATTTGCTAGCGGATGGAGTAATAATGAAACCGAGCATTGGCATGCTGCAACATGTGAGCACACTACATTAAAAGATGCAGTTGCACCTCATGTCTATGATGATGATAAGGATGCGACATGTAATGTCTGCGGCTATACAAGGACTATTGTCCATGTCCATGAATTTGAGACGACTTGGACTACAAATGAAACTGAGCACTGGCATAAATGCAAAGATAGCGACTGCACCGAAAAAAATTCTTTAGGTAATCATGAATTCGCCTGGACTGAAAAGACTCCTGCTGGATTCCATCAGGACAAAGAAGAAAAAGGAATATGCTCGGTATGCTCATATGAAACTAGCAGGGCAATTGAAAATACTGCTACCCATACCTGGGTATATGCCTATGATTCAGAAAAGCATTATGAACATACTAC
>DAVZIW010000170.1:0-2438 GCA_052273085.1 Candidatus Alloenteromonas sp. | reverse complement strand
ATGCTGTTAATGTCTCCAAGAGGTGACTAAGATGCAAAGGAGGACATATATGGAATATACAAAATTTGGTAAATTTGTTCGCAAGTTAAGAATTGACCGCTGTGAATATCTTAAAGATATGGCTGATAAACTTAATGTTAAATCATCATTTTTATCAATGGTCGAAACAGGTGTTAAAAGTATCCCTGCTTCATGGCCTGAATCAATCATCTCTATATATTCGCTAAATGAAGCCGAACAAGAAGAATTAAAGGAAGCAGTAGAAGATTCTAAAAACTCAATTAAGATTAATCTTAAAAATGCATCTGACCTTAAGAGACAAACTTCTATTGTTTTTGCTCGTTCTTTTGATGAAATGTCTCCTGAGACCGCTCAGAAGATATTGGAATTGTTGGAGAAGGAAAATTAGTTATGGACGGGATTACACATCCAACTTCAAGACTATTCCTTCGCGAAGTCGCTAATAAATTTCGCGAAACGTTTTTTCAAACTGGTCTATATGTTAATGTGCTATCCCTAATTGAAGTGTTCCCACTTTATTTTCCAAAATGCGTTATTGTCGCTGTTCCAGATGATGAAATGGAAAAAGGAACGCCAACCACAATTGAAGAAAATTTAGCAGATGAAACAGGAACATACACAATAAGAATTAAAGAAAGTGTGTATGAGCGCGCTTGTAATGGCTCTGGTGGTGATAGGATGCATATTGTTCATGAGATGTCGCATTACATTTTAATCGAAGAATATGGTTTTAAACCTCTTACCGCCAGATCTTATGGCGACATTGTAGTTCGCTATAAACCACGCAGTATGGAATGGCAAGCTAAGGCACTAGCCGGCGAAATAATGATGCCTTATGAGATGACAAGCGAAATGACAGCCTACGAAATCTCAATAAAATGTGGTGTTTCTAGTGAAGCAGCCACAAAAAGAACAAGATATTAAAACGATATAATCGCGGACAGGCGTTTATAAATACAGTAAGTCTTTGAAAAGAAAAAGGCGGGATGCGCCAACATCCAACCTGTCGATGGTTATTACCACCCTACAACATGATAATACCATAAGCCTTCTTCTAATCAAAGCAGATTGGAGAATTTTATGGTAAAAAAACCAAAAACTCCCTATATTAGGGACGTCTATCTCGCCTACCTCATTGACGGGGCTAGACGTACGGAAACCGATGGTTTTCCGATAATTGAGGAATGGATGGTTGCCACTGAACCTCCAAAAGAAATAATTCAGTGGGATAGAAGATGTGATGTCACTAATCCACCTGAAACCGGAATGTCGTTTTATTGCAATGACCCAGCATTTCAACCAATTTTAGGAAATCCAAAAGCTTATACTGAAAAGTTAAGAAAATATGGATTGATAATTGGAGTTGATGCTAGTCCTTACGATAACATGCCACTTTGGGTTCAAAAGAGCCAAATCGGATTGAATCTTGGTATTACATATTATTATGGTTCTCAAGGAATCAAGATAATTCCAAATGTTAGGCTTGGTGATAATAGAACATTGCCTTCTCTAGAGGCGTATCCTCATCATACATTGATTGCCATTGGCACTAATGGATTTATCAAAAGAACTGATAACCGCTATGTATTTGCTGAACAAGTTCAAAAAATAGTCGATGTCCTAGAACCAACTGGAATTTGCGTGTATGGGCCAGTTATTGATGAGATATTTGCTTATGTAAGATTAAAAGGAATTCCTATTTACCCTTATGATTCTTACACAATGAAAGAAAACGCTAAAGATAGGGAGCGTAGACTTTTCCGAGGTGATAAAGATGAAGGGGAGTAGTCCTTTATTCTGTAATTTCTCTAGTGGTGGTTCTGGAGGAAACTACAGTGATTATTCTTCATCACCATTAGGTGGAAATTCTCAACCCTATCAACAAGAATATTCTGTTTATGCCAAAATGATGAAAAAGGACATTGAACGTGGCGTTTACAAACCGGGAATTGGATATTTGATGAACCCGACAGTAAAAACACTAGACTCCATTTATGATGGTAAATACATTGGAGGTCGAAACGGGTCTATGACTGTACCATATGTAATCACAATCAAAGGTGAAGTTATAATAGGGAACAGAAATGGAAATGGTCGCGCGCCAGGCGCTCTTCCTACTCCGCATCCTACATTGATAGGCGGTACGGACCCAAAAGTAAGAATGGCAGGAATACTAGTTGTAAAACGTGGTCAAATTGTCTCTTATGATGATAGAAGCGGTCATTATCGACCAAATTCAAAATCAATCAAATGGGCTCATGGAGCATTTGCAAAATATCCTAAATCACCTAATTTTAAAGGAGGTAATTAATTATGAAAACCAAATACGATGAAAATATAAGTAAGGAATTATTTAGTATCGATTTTCAAAGCGACTACTCAGACGATGAAGTTGATCGCTTATCAGAAATTGCTAG
>DAVZIW010000169.1:0-2444 GCA_052273085.1 Candidatus Alloenteromonas sp. | reverse complement strand
TGTGGATGTTACCTAGGATTTTACATAAAGTCTTTAACATCCATCTACATAGGCTTATTAAGCCTCATAATTTGCCTTTTTTCTTTGTTTAAGAAGCAGGGTGGATATTTTATAGTCCCTTTTTCTATAGGATTGATTTTAAACGTTATTTGTTTAGAACCACCTTTAGGAGAAGGGACATTTTCCTTATTGGCAATCCAAAGAAAGGAAAATTATGTTATATGTACTGATTTTATTCATAGATTCTATATTCTTGATAAAGAAAATGCATTTGAAGTAGGGGATTTAATAAAGGCAAATGGCAATATAAAGGAATTATTAATAACTGAATATGAAAGCAAATTCTCTTTTAAGGAATATCTAAGATCTTATGGAGTTAAAAGAGAGCTTGATATAAGTTCATTTGATTATCTTTTTAAAAATCCAGTAAGGATAAAGCATATCGAAGATATCTTTTTGTCTAATTTCAACGGGAACGAAAAAGCTTTGATATCAAGCCTACTTTTCTCTAGAAAAGATTATGAAAACGAATTGATCAAATCGTTTTCTTCCTTAACCATTTTATATTTGGCATCAACTTCAGGAATGCTATTTTCTTTTGGAATCAAATGCTTTAGGAATATAGTATCTAGATTTGCAAGCGAGAGAATAGAAGAAATATTGACCTTAATATTCGCTTCAATTCTTTTTGTTTTTACAAGAAGTAAAATAGGTTGTTTAAGGGTTTTGCTCATATTATTTTTGCGTTTTGTATGCAAAAAGAAGGGTTATAAACTTAATTATCTAGAGCAAATTAGTATAGTTGGGCTTTTAATTGCATTTATTGATTTCCATAACGTATTGCAAGTTGGGTATATAATCGGCTTCGGACTTTCTATATCGATTTTCATATTCAGACCAATGATTGCAAAATATAAAAGAATACCTAGGGCATTGCTCTTGTTTTGTTATATAAGAATATTTTTGTTCCCATTTCAATTATCATTTGCTAATGGGGAATACCATCTATTTTCTTTTATATTCTTTTACTTTTTATACCCATTGATTTTACTTATTTATATTCTAGGAATCTTTTCGTTATTTTTATTCCCGTTAATCACTCCAATAAAGGGAATTACATCGGTTATAAAGGCTATGCTAGATGCATTTGCTAAGGTTGATTTTACTTTGAAGTTTTTGCCAATTTCTAAAGGTGAAATAGTAATATTTTATATAGTTTTTAGCATTGTAATTCTTTTAATAGATTTAAAAGAGCACTTAATAAAAATAAGTATTTTAAGTACTTACTTATTTTCTATTATATTTTCATATATACCAACATTGAATTTGATTTCACAAGAAGTTTCATTTATAAATGTTGGGCAAGGAGATTCAATAATAATTAGGGATAAAAGCGAAACGGTCATGATTGATACAGGAGGTAATCTTAGCTTTGATATGGCTAAAGATGTGTTGATCCCATATTTACGGAAAAAGAGAATTTACAAGATAGACGCCTTAATCTTGACGCATGGGGATTTTGATCATGATGGTGCGAAAGACTCTTTAATAAAACAATACCATGTAAAAGAAGTCCTTGATAAAAAAGAACAATTTCCTTATTCAGTTGGTTCAATAAAATTAGAGAATTTAAATAAATATAATCTAGAAGGAGAAAACGAATCTTCATTAGCCTTTTATTGTGAATTCCTTAATAAAAAATGGCTATTCATGGGGGATTGTCCAAAAGAAGTGGAACTTAACATTATTAGAGATAATCCGAATTTGGATTGCGATATTTTAAAAGCAGGACATCATGGTTCAAAAACATCTAGCTGCGATGAATTTCTAGACAAAGTTACGCCTAGTGAAGCAATAATTAGTTGTGGTGCGAAAAATAAATATGGCCACCCTAATAAAGAAGTTATCGAAAGAATGAACCAAAGAGGCATAAAGATAAGAAGAACCGATAAAGAAGGTACTATTTCCTATTTTGAGTTCGCTTAATTTAGTATAATATCTCTCGAGATGGTAATACTTTATTATTCAACAGATGCCCAAATGGCCTACAGCATGGGCAAAAAACATGCACACAAACTCGAACCAAAAAGGAACGAATTTAATTTTGTCTCCCTTAATATGGCGGTGACTACTTTAAATACCCTTTATGAAGAATGCGAGATGATTCCTTTGGGTTTTGAAAGCAAGACTATTTTGGCAGATGGATGTTATTTTTTTGCAAAAACAAAGACAAAACCTAAGCTTTTACCGGATGATAGTTATGATAAGATGTCTTCTTATCTATCTAATCCAAATATGCAGGTCAATTTGATTTTTACTTGCCAAGCTGAAAAGATTGATGAAAAGAATCCTCTAGTTTCTCTAATCAAAAAAGTAGGAGTTATTAAAGAAGTTACCTTGCCAAGACCAAACGAATACCAAGCCTATATGGAAAGATATTTCTC
>DAVZIW010000168.1:0-2465 GCA_052273085.1 Candidatus Alloenteromonas sp. | reverse complement strand
TACTGATTTCTTTTATTTTTTACTTTTTATGGGTTTTTAGTAGTGATATAGTAAAACCGCAAAAAACAAGGAGTTTTTATTATGGGAAGGCACTTTGAAGTAAGAGCCGCAGCAATGGCTGCCACAGCAAAAGCCAAGTCTGCAATCTACATGCGTGCATCTAAAGAAATCTATGCCGCAGCAAAATCAGGAGAACCAGATCCAAACAGTAACCTAGCACTTCGTTCCGCTATTGAAAAATATCGTAAACAATGCCCAAAGGATGTTATCGATAGGGCTATTGAAAAAGCAAAAGGCGGAGACGCTGTTGCTTATATTCCTGGAAGATATGAATTCATGGGTCCAGGTGGAAGCAATATTGTCGTCGATACTTTAACCGATAATGTTAATAGAGCTTTGGTCTCTGTTAGGACTATCGTTACTAGAAAAGGTGGAAAGATGGCTTCCGTCGCCTACAATTTCAATTTGTCAGGCGTCTTGGATTTTAAAGGACCAAAGGAAGAAGAAGTCGAAGAAGCTTTGGTACTTGGTGATGTCGATGTTAGCTCTGTTACTATTGATGATGATGGAGAAATCGAAGCCGTTGTCGCTCCAAACGATCTAGAAAAGGCCAAGGATGTATTAAAAGAACTCGGTGTTACTGATTTTGATAGAGCAGAAACCACCCTTCTTCCAAATGAATGGATTGAAGTAGGTGAAGAAGATAAGGCTAAGCTTAATGCCATGATGAATGAATTAGACGAAGCCGAAGACGTTCAAGCCGTTTATACTAACGTTTCAAATTTATAATCCGTTGATTTAAGAGCCCCCTCCATACAGCAGGCGGCTCTTTTAAATTAATTTTTAGACATAAAGAATAAAATTTTGATATGTTTAATTTGTGTATTTAAATTACATAGAGGCTAATGATATGGACAATAAAACTAAATGGGAGAGACTAGAAGAAGCAAGGAAAGAGAAAGGTTTTTCCCAAGCCTACTGCGCCAAGATGCTAGAAATCTCTAGAAATGCTTGGATAAATTGGGAAAATCGCATTTTTGAACCATCTTTGGACAATCTTCTTTCTATCTCTAAATTGCTCAATGTTTCTATCGATTACCTACTTGGAAACGATAATCTTGGGTCAATGTCAGACATAGATAGAAATACGATTCGCGAATGCTACAAGAAGTTAAGAGACATTGCTGAACGCAAATAATCTTAAACTTTAGTTTATTTTTAATTTAGTTTATACCCAGGTTGGATTTTTATTTTCAAATCCAACTTGTTTAATTTTAATACATGGGTCGCCTATTTTCCTATTTTTTGTAAACGCGAATTTGAAATAGAGAAAAATAAATTAGTTTTTTCTTGCATTTACGCGCACGTATAGGGATAATAACACGGCACTACTTTGAACGAGTAAACCCCGGTAAAGTTGAATGTTCGAAAGTCGTACTCACGACAAAAGGAGAAAATTATGCAGCGTCAAACAACCATGGCAAAACCAGCTGAAGTAAAGCGTAACTGGTATCTAGTTGATGCCACGGATATTCCACTTGGCCGCCTTGCGTCCAAAATTGCTATCATCTTAATGGGCAAAAACAAGCCTACCTACACCCCAAACGTCGATTGCGGTGATTACATTGTTGTCATCAATGCCTCTAAGGTCAAACTTACTGGTAATGATCCAGACCACAAGAAGAATTATTACAATGTTTCTGGCTACAATGGCGGACTTCGTACCCGCAGCGCCGGTGTCATGAAGGAAGAATTCCCAGTTGAATTAATCGAAAGATCAGTCTGGGGAATGGTTCCAAAGGGACCACTAGGACGTCAAATCGTTAAGAAGTTATTTGTCTATGCCGATGACAAGCATGAACAAGTTGCTCAAAACCCAGCCGTTCTAGATTTAAGCAAATAAGGAGTTAACAAATGGCAAACGAAGTTAAATATTACGGAACCGGAAGAAGAAAAACCTCCGTCGCCCGTGTTTACATCAAACCAGGAAAAGGCAATATCGTTGTTAACGGAAAGAAAGTTGATGATTATATGCCATTCCCAACCCTTGTCCTCGACTTAAAGCAACCTTTGGCCATCTTAGGTGCCGAAGATAGATATGATGTCGAAGCTGATGTCAAAGGTGGAGGATTCACCGGACAAGCCGAAGCTATCCGCCTTGGAATTGCTAGAGCTCTTCTAGAAGCTAATGAAGATAGAAAAGCCCTTAAAGTTGCTGGTATGCTTACCCGCGATGCAAGATGCAAGGAAAGAAAGAAGTACGGATTAAAAGGAGCCCGTCGTGCTCCACAATTCTCCAAGCGTTAATTCGTTTAGAAATTGTATCTATGGCCATCTCAATTCGAGGTGGCTTTTTCCTTGCCATAATTACCGAATTTTGTTGGTTTTTAAAATGTATTTAACTCAAATTTTGCATCTTAACTCAAAAAGAGTTATAATACAGAAAAAGAGTTAAGATTGCAGGT
>DAVZIW010000167.1:0-2468 GCA_052273085.1 Candidatus Alloenteromonas sp. | reverse complement strand
CTACTAAATGCTTTGCCTCTTTAGGAACTGGCAATACTTCTACTGGCAATGTCTCTATTGCCGGTGGGGCTACTTATGATTTCTATTATGATGATAATGCTGATCCAGAAATGGGTAGATGCTATATCAAGAAAGTATCTCAAGATACCCTTCCAAGTGATGTTGGAACTTTAGCTAATTTATTTGATGGACGTATCAAAGCCGAAGATACAATGAATGTTACTGGAGTATCTTCTATTTCCTATTCAAATAAGATTACCGATACCAAATATGAATATAGCAATTATTCAAATGGATCTAGTGCAAAAGTCACCAAGGTTTCTACTGGTGATGATAAAGGGTTTGTCAGCAAGAAAATAAATGGCGATGTCTATAGTGTTGTTGATTCTTATGTTGAATACGGGGAGAATCCTTCCTATAACCTAAATTCTTCAGCCTATGCTTCTAGATATGGCGTAGTAGATAAAGAAAGCGATATTACCTATTCTAAGTATCAAATGAGCAGGGGTGAGGCCGAATATGAAGCCCATAAATTCTCCCATGGATTAAATTCATTACGTTTTGATATCCAGAATGCCTATTATGTTGGATTTGATTCTTCTGCCACGACTGGAACTGAAGGATTAGGTGCTTTTGATAGGAAAGTTACTTCAACTGAGGGAGCAAAAGGATTTAAGGTATCTCTAGATTCCTATAGGGAAATCGATACAACCAATTCAACTAATGTTGATGATTCTGATAAAGAAGTATCTTATTACCTATATGATGTAGATTTCAGCTTTGATAAAGCAGGAAGACCATTAAGTGGTACCTATACTGCTAAAAAATATGGTAAGGATGCCTATGACTTCTCTACCCATACATTAACTAATGCTGATAAATTCACTCTTATTGGAAGCTTAGAATTTACTTATACATATGGAGAAGCCGATAAGCTTAATGGAGTTGATGATTCTATGTATCTATCTTCTTCAATAAGTGCCACCTTCACCGACGGATTATTAGGTAGTGAATATGAAGGAAAGAATGCCCTTCAATTAAAATCCGCCGATAGCGATGTAAATGAATTCATGACTTTGACTTCTAATGCTCCTAAGGCCTTAGATAAATCAAATTATGTCATCATGGCTTCTAGCGATCCAACAGTTATCGGACCTCGCAGCACTAATGAACCACTTCGCTTCGCCACTAAAAAAGCTGGCAAGGCTACATTGACCATTGGCAATCCCGGTGTTCCAAGCGCTCCAAAAACTACTGTTGAAGTTGAAGTAGTTGCCAATATCACCGTATGGGGCTTCTATATGGTTGGTGAAAATGGCTATTCAATACCAGATGCTCTCTATGCTTCTGATAAGGTTGCCATGGAAACTGGTACCAAATTAAGATTCAGGGTCTATGGAACTCCAAAGAGCGTTGATCTTCCATTTACCATTACAGTTGATAAACCAGATGTCATGAATATCTGGGCTGAAGCAAATAAAGATGGACATTATTACATCAATTATGATGCAACTAAATCAGTCATCTCTGCTCAAACTGAAATAAAAGTAACTATCAATTCTGCATTCTATGATGAAGGAAGCAAGCCAACTGTATTTACTGTTGACTTAGTGCCTGGATCAAACTTCTCTCCAGTAGGGACTTGGTATATGGCTAATAAATATGCAAGTGATGGAACTCCAACTGCATGTGATAAGAATTCAGTCGCTGATATTAAACTTTATGAAGACAGTGCTGAAACTCTTTCCAGCATCACCTATAAAAATGTTACCTATAAGTTCTCGTTAATTATTGATGAGAATACAAAGAAGTGGACATTTGGCAATAAGTCTTCTAGCAATGATTCAAGCTTCAGTGTTTATATGTCTGAAACTGACAATGGATATCTAGGCATTGCCCTTGTCCAATTCGGAGAATGGACTGGACTAGATTACGGAACTAACGATACTGATATCCTTGGTTCAGTTATCGTAGATGAAGAATCTGGCGACGTCACTGTCCAATATCAAGTATTCGTCCCATCTTCCTTTGCTAAATAAGTAAGTTCATTAAAGGCTACCTAACTAACCATTAGGTAGTCTTTTTCTTTTGGCTAAACATGTCAAAGCTGTAACTTTCGATGGGGATGGAGTATCTAGCGAACCTAACAAACTTGTTACTTCTAATGGGGATAAGTGGGGATAGGATAAACAGGAACTTACTAAAACTGTAACAAGTAATATGGATAGAATCTCTAGTCAACCCATCTAAACTGTAACCTTTAATGGGGATGCTTTAATAATTTTGTTTGGTTCTTAAATAGGTGATACATATATCAATCTAAATGGATTTAAAACCACGAAACCCATTGATGTATTTTAACCTTGCACTTAATCAAATAAGCGACCCATGTATTAATATTTGCTATTTTAAACCATTAAGGGCATCTATATAAATGCTCTAGAATTCATTCTCGGGCCTCTAGGGGT
>DAVZIW010000166.1:0-2547 GCA_052273085.1 Candidatus Alloenteromonas sp. | reverse complement strand
TGAACATTTCCAGGGTGGTGCCCATATCATGCCTTTAATGAAGGCTAAAGATAGGATAGTCATTCAAGATGAAAACGGATTAAAGATATCGATACTAGATTTCTATAATTCCGTCATCAAATTAGTCTCTACTTCCAAAAAAGATATATTAGATGCTGCCTCAAAAATAGAGCAAGCCTGGAGACATTATGACAACAAGGCATTAGATATTATTTCTTATGAAGGCGATATCAAGCATTCAACTGTCACCCCAATTGTTAGGAAAGTTAATGATAAATATGAAATGTATATCATCCTTCGTAACAATAGATGCGACGAAAAATATCCTACAGGTATCTTCCATGCCCATCCTGAATATGCTCATATCAAGCATGAAGGTATCGGATTAATTGAAGCTGCTGGATATTTTATCCTTCCTGCTAGATTAGTTAGACAATCTAAAGAAGTAGAAGAATGTATCCAAAAAGGATTAAGTAACGAAGACGCAATAAAACTTTATCCAGATCTAGATATATTTACTGATATGTTAGACAGGATGAGAAACGAAAAGATTACTTCAAGAGAATATATTGCCGATATTTGCCGTAATATATTGAAAAATGTAGCAGTCTTCAAAGATAATGAATTAGACATGAAGGAATTCAAGTCCTTCATAGAAGGAGCCTTAAGATGATTTATACCGCGAATGCCGAAGAATTGTTTGTATCTAATTTCTTTTTATCCCCAGAACACATCGTATTTTCCCATGGTAGACTTGAGATTTTAGGAAACCATACTGACCATAACCATGGACTTTGTCTAGTAGGTGGAGTCGATATGGGTATAACGGGTGCTTTCTCTAAAACTAGTGACGGAAGTATCGAAGTTATTTCCCAAGGTTATAAGAAGATTAAATTCGATATAAATGATTTGACTCCTAATAAAGATGAATATGGGACTTCAAAAGCCCTTGTTAAAGGAGTTTTGTCTAAATGCAAGGAACTTGGATTCAATATTGGTGGATTTAGGGGTGCCTTTGTTTCTGATATTTTCCCTGGTGCTGGAGTTTCTTCTAGCGCCTGCTACGAATCTTTAATCGTTAAAATCATATCGATGCTTTATAACGAAGATAGGATTACCCCATTACAAATGGCTAAGATTGGTAAATATGCCGAGAATGTCTATTTTGGTAAGCCATGTGGATTATTAGACCAAATCGGAACTAGCTTTGGAGGGATGATCTATGTTGACTTTGAATCGCTAGAAAACCCGCTTACCGAAGTAGTGCCATTTAATATGCCTTTAAAGGTAGTCTTAATCAATACAGGCGGAAGCCATGCTAACTTGACCCCTTTATATGCTTCGATTGGGGAAGATATGAAGCTTGTTGCCCAAAATGTGTTTGATGTACCTTATCTAAGAATGGTATCAAAGCAAGATTTCTTTGATAAAATCACTAAACCAAATAGGGGAGTAAGTGAGTTAGCCAAGATGAGGGCTACCCATTATTTTGAAGAAAATGAAAGAGTAATAAAGGCTAAGGAAGCCTTGAAAATAAATGATGTAAATTGCTTCTTGGATGCCGTCAATTCTAGTGGTTATTCTTCTTCGACCATGCTACAAAATACTATGGTTCCTGGGCAATATAAAGGTTCCCCTCAAGAAGCCTTGGATATTCTTCGTCCATATCTAGGCAATGGAGCCGAACGTATTATGGGTGGTGGATTTGCTGGTAGCATCATTGCCTTTACTTTCCAAAGCGAACTTAATTCGTATATGGCTGAGGCTATAGGGCATTACGGGGCTAAAAATGTCAAGAATGTCAATATAGTCGAAGGCGGACCAAAAATAATAAGGTAAATATATATGTGGGGGAATTTATATCTAAAAGTCGAACTTTTCAATTTCCCTTATTTTATTTTCATTGCGCTTATTTGCGTTTGTTTTGTTGTCTCTACTTTCCTTTCTAGACGTTTTGGAAAGGATTGGACTTACCGCTTTATTTCGGTTCTGGCCTGGAGTAATTTTGCCCTTCATTTTGTTAAGCAACTTAATCCATTTTATGTTGCCTCTTGGCCAATGGGGTTAGGTAGGTCTACTGCTGAAAATCTCTGCGCATTCCTAATAATGGCATCTCCATTTATCATCAAGTGGGGCAATAAATGCATGAAGGATTATCTGTTCTATATGGGAATAATATCTTCTTTGCTAGTATTCTTTTGTCCAACAAGTGCCTTTGGACTTGATTTAGGTGAATTAGAGAATTTCCTAGAAGTATCTAGGTTCTATATTTGCCATATACCTTTATTAATTATTGGATATCTAGAAGTGGATTCAGGATTTCATGAATTGAATTACCACAGGTTAATCGCGATGCCATTTATGTTTATGGCGGTGGAAGCTATCTTGGTAGGCAATGCATGCTTACTTAATCTAGTCTTATATAAATTACCCTGGAATGAATTCCTAGATAGAGGGAATCCTTTACTAAATTCTTCTCTTCCATTTGGTCCAACTCCAGGGATGGATAAGATTTTAGGAGCGTTTTATCCAATGTTAATCCCATAT
>DAVZIW010000165.1:0-2578 GCA_052273085.1 Candidatus Alloenteromonas sp. | reverse complement strand
GAAATTATCACACGAAACATATATTTGAAACGGACTTTTTTATTGTTTTAATAAATTTAGTTCGTTTTGGAAAGAATTTAGGTACACTTCAAAATTTTTTTGCATCGTAGTTGATATGGAATCATAAGACTTACAGGTTTCAATGTGGTGGAGATTGCAATGGAGAGAAAAATCAGTCTCTTGAACCAACAGCTCGTATACAAATTCGTATACGGAAATGAAAAAACGCCTTATTTCAGGCGTTTCTAAGCGATTTGGTGGAGATGACGGGCTCCCACCTAGTTAGCGGGGATTGTGCCTCGCTTTTGCCTTTTTTAGGCGAATTATCAAAGTTTTGAAAAATATCTATTGATATAGATAGCAAATCCTAGTAATATACTTGCTGTCGATAAGACGTAGAAAGTAGCCTTCCCGGCTCGCCAGATTCCTTAAGGTATTGGCTTAAGCTACAAAAGAAGCATTAGCTTTATTCCCGGGTAAGATACTTAACCCGGTTTTTTATCGATAATATGGAGGAATAAATACTATCGCTTACTTTAACCAAGGTGACCAACGCCGCCCACAAAAACGCTTCGACCCAATAAACGAGCACATCCGTTATCCAGAAGTTATGGTCATTGGACCAACTGGAGAGAATCTAGGAAAAATGTCTTCTAGATCAGCCAACGAATTAGCTGCATCTTATGATCTCGACCTATATTGCGTTGCTCCAAACGCAAATCCGCCCGTCTGCAAAATCGTAAATTACGGAAAGTTACGTTACGAAAAGCAAAAGTCAGAGCGTGCCCAAAAGAAGAATTCCAAAGCGGCAACCTTAAAGGAAATCCAATTGCATATCTCAATTGGCGATCATGACTTGGCAACAAAAGCCAAACAATCGAGAAACTTCCTCTCTTCTGGAGATAAAGTCAACGTCCGCGTTGTCTTGAAGGGAAGGGAAATGGCCCACCAAGATTTAGGTGAAGAACTCATGAAGAAGTTCCTAGGCCTATTAAGTAGTGATGAATGCACTTACCAGATTGAAAAACAACCATTCTGGGAAGGGAAATGCTATTCCGCTATAGTATCATCAAAAGGAAAGAAATAAGGAGGAAATCTTATGCCAAAGATGAAGTCCAACCGTTCTTTGATGAAGCGTATCAAAGTTACCGGTAATGGGAAAATTAAATTTATTCACGCTTACAAGGGACACCATGCCCCATATAAGACTGCAAAACAATGCCGTCAATTACGCCGTTCAGGCATGCTAGATCGTACTGATTATAAGAGAATCAAGTACATGATCGTTAAATAAGGAGGAATAGAAAATGGCTAGAGTTAAAGGTGGCACCGTTACACGTGCACGTCGTAAAAAGATTTTAAAGCAAGCTGAAGGCTATTTTGGTTCCAAGCATTTATTATTCAAAACTGCTAAAGAACAAGTTTGCCACTCCTTACGTTATGCTTATGATTCCCGTCGCTTAATCAAGAGAGATTTCCGTAAGCTTTGGATCAAGAGAATCAATGCAGCTTGCCATCTCAATGGCATCTCTTATTCCAAATTCATGGACGGCTTAAAGAAGAGCAACATCCAAATCAACAGAAAGATGTTATCCGAATTAGCCATCAATGATGAAAAGGCTTTTGCCTCATTAGTTGAAACTGCTAAAGCTGCTAGAAACTAATTTAGGTATATAAGAAAGTAATAAAGGTCCCGCAAAGGGACCTTTTTATTTGGCTTTTGATTATAAAGATTCAACTGCTTCTTTTAATCTTTCTAAACCCTTAGTCAAAACGGATTTAGGTGCGGCTAAATTCAATCTAACAAAGCTAGAATCTCCATAAATTGAACCGCTAGAAATGATCAAGCCGTGTTCTTTGCAAATCTTAATAAACTTGTCTCCATCAATTTTTAAAGAAGAAATATCTATCCAAGCCAGGTAAGTTGAAGATGAATCTATTAATTTAAGTAAAGATATATATGAATGTATGTAAGAAGATAAAAACAAACGATTATTAGAAATATATTCATTTGCTTCTTCTAACCAATCTAATGAATTTAAGGCAGCTGTTGCAGCCTCGCAAGAGAAGAAATTGCATTCCCCTACATCATCTCTATTAAGTCCAAAGTCAACCTTGTCCATATAAGATTCATTAAATGAATAGACTAGGCTAGTTTGAATGCCGGCAATGTTCCATCCTTTTGTAGGTGAAAATAAAACTATTCCCACTTCTTTTGCTTCAAGACAACTTGATAAAAACGGAGTAAATAGACTCTTATCTTTTATTAAAGGAGAATGTATTTCATCAGAAATAACTAAGACTCCATATTTTTTAGCTAATCTAGCTATAGCTATCAATTCATCTTTAGAGAATATATAACCAGTTGGATTATGAGGAGAGCAAAGAATGAATATCTTTGATTTTTTAAATCCTTCTTCTAGTAAATCTAGATCCAAGCTATATTTACTATCTTTATAAATAAGAGGAATCTTAAGAATACTCCTATCGTTATTTCTAATTTCATTAAAGAAACAATTATAGGCCGGGGTTAATGTAGAAATATAATCGCTTTTATTAGAAAAAGATTTAATTAAAC
>DAVZIW010000164.1:0-2593 GCA_052273085.1 Candidatus Alloenteromonas sp. | reverse complement strand
ATAAGTAACAACTTAAAATAACCCTTTTTAGGGTTGATTATCTTAATGATTGGGTAAATAGGAAATTTATAAAATGTACAATTTATAAATTTGAAAAGTGCCAAAATTGTACAATTTGTATTTTTTTGCATGTTTTAAAAGGTATAATTTGCATATTATTGTATTTTTTAGTAAAATTAGGAAAAGGGAAATTGATATGGAAAGACTTGCTTTAGATAATTTGGTTAAATGGAATGCTTCCAAAAGAAGGACTCCTTTATTGATATATGGGGCTAGACAGGTCGGGAAGTCGTATCTAGTTGAGGATTTATTCGCGAAAAAATATTATAAGGACAATTACATTTATATTGATTTTAAGAAAGAAAATGAAATAAGGAATTATATCCTTGCAGGTGGAAATGAATCTTCTTCAATTGTTGATGCAAAGAAAATAGTTAATTATCTAGAACTAAGGTTTAATAGAAAGATCGATGAAAACACCTTGCTTATTTTTGATGAAGTTCAGGAATGCCTCCCTATTATTACTTCATTAAAATATTTCAAGCAAGATTTTCCAAATATTCCTGTCATCGCGACTGGTTCAATGGTCAGAATAAGAATAAAGAGACAGCAAAATATAGATAAGCAGCATAAAAAGGATGGGTTTTTCTTTCCGGTAGGGGGAATAACTAGGCTTTTTGTATATCCTCTTTCATTTGATGAATTTTTGTTGAACCACAACAAAATGTTATATGAAAAGATTGTTGATTCTTATAATAAAAAGGAACCTCTAGAAGATTATATTCACTATATGGCAATGGATACCTTGTATAGCTTCCTTTTAGTTGGTGGAATGCCTGAAGCCACCAATATTTATATAGAAGAGAAAGATATCCTCTCTAGTAGAGAAAAACTTATCAATATATTTTCTGACTATTTATCGGATATGGAATTATATCAGGCAAGCGAAGAATCTATTATTAGGTCAAAAGCCATTTTCGAAAGCATCTATTCCCAGCTGGAAAAAGAATCGAAGAATTTTAAAGGATCATTTGTAGAAAAAGGCCTTAGAAACAGGGATTTAAGAAGTCCTAAAGATTATTTGACACTTGCTAATATCGTTTATGAATCAAAACAAATAAAAGAGCATGTTAGTTTTCCTCTTAAAGAAGAAAATGAAAACGATTATAGGCTTTATTTGCTAGATAATGGGCTATTTTGCTTGCAATCTAAAATAAATATGGCTTCTTTGGTTGATAAAGAGGCAAGGAATACATTGTCTGGTGTTCTTTTTGAGAACTACATTGCTACCGAATTTGTTTCTAAAGGAATCCCATTATTTTATTGGAAGGGAAAATCTCCATCAGAATTTGAATTCATGGTTTCGTGCAATAATGAGATATATCCAGTAGATGCAAAAAAAGGAAAAGGCACGCTTGGATCACTAAAGAAATATAAAGAATCAAATAAATGTAACCTTGCAATCAAGATTTCATCTAATAAATATGGATACGATAAAGAAAACAAGATTCTTACAATCCCTTTATATCTAGTGTTCATGCTTGCTAATGAAATTAAAAACGAAACATTCAAATTAGATTAATTATCGAAATCATCATAATCATCATCGTCCATTAAGTTGGCGCTCATAATTAACCGATACACATTTATTCAATTTCTTCATAGTAATAAGATGTGTCAATGCCATTCATAAATAGTTCCCTATTATCAATTTCATCTGACAAAGCAGCTTTTAATAACGCTTTAATTTTGATATCAGACACCGGGCTATTTTTCATGGCATCAAAGTAGTCTTTTTTATCAATTTTAGACCAATCAATACATTGCTTTAGTTCTTTAATTAATATTAAATCTAGCCAAATTCTAGTTGCACGTCCATTGCCTTCCATAAATGGATGGGCAATATTCATCTCTATATATTTTTCTATTATTTCATCAAATGTAGATTGAGGCATTTTATCAATTTGAGTAAGTGTTTGAGGCAAAAAATCTCCATTAGCGAATACAAAACCACCTTTTGAAATTGTTTTTGTCCTTATTTTTCCAGCAAAGTCATATAAACCTTCAAATAAAAATGCATGAATTTTCTGTAGAGAAACGGTTTTCCCAACCTCATCTTCGTTAATTAAGTTAGTTTTATAAAGCTGATATGCCTTTCTTTTGCTTTGTCCGTCAAGAGGATCTAGACTTCCGTTAATCCAACTTTCGAATTCTATATTTATTGAAGAATGTATAATAAAACGTAATTTGCGAACACCATTTTCATCAATTGCATCTGATAGATATTGTTTATTATCATCGGCATACATTTTCAGTTGTCTACAAAATGTATTCATCTCAGGATGTCTTCTTTTTAAGGCATTCCAATAAATACGAGGATTATTAGAATCTGTAATAACGGAAATGATATCAACGGCTGAATACCACCATTTAGAGTTCTCTTCATCCCAGATTGCACGAACTTTTTTATCTAAAAAATATCTTATTGAATGTTTTATCATGCAACTATGATAACAATAAAATATTCAGTTGTCTACAAAGTGTATACAACTGAATAAATACTCTTTAGAAAACTTACTCCATAAGTGGTTAA
>DAVZIW010000163.1:0-2593 GCA_052273085.1 Candidatus Alloenteromonas sp. | reverse complement strand
TTCCCCATCTAGTGAAGAAAGCTCTAAGTTAACTAACGAAGAATCTAGCGAAGTTATCGATACATCAATGCTAAATATTCTTTCTCCAACTGGTATTCCAGCTTTGGCCTTCTATAATCAAGGCTCAAATAAGAATTTTGTAACTGCAGTAGCTTCGACTATACCCCCAAATTTTGCCGTATCAGGTCCAAATAGTTACGATGTCATCGTATTTGATGGAATTGGTGGATTAAACAACATAACCGCTAATAAAAGGGATTATGCCTTGGCAAAATGGATTTCTGGAGGAACTTTCTATGTAGTTTCTACTAAGCATACCAAGGAAGAATCCTTCAATAGCGAATCTACAATCAATGGATTTGTCAAAACTGGTATTGCTTCCTTATCTTTTATGAAGCTAGCCAAAGATAACTGGAACTGGGGGGATTATTCTTCTTCAAATAAGATTACATTCTCCGATGCCGTAAGCGATGTTAAGAATAACTTGGTATCTAATCCAGGCTCTTATGACTATTATGTCGTTGCTGAGCCAGTTTTAACAGCTGCTAGAGGCGCTTTAAAAGCCAAAGGAGTAACTCTTAACGTTATCTATAATATCCAAGAAGAATGGGCTAAATATTATGATAATGCCCTAGTTCCTGCAGCTGGGTTATTCGTTAATAAGAGTTCTTATCAAGAAAAGAAAGTAATTATCGATAAATTCCTTGATGAAGTCGATGAAAGAATTGTAAATGCTATCGATAATCCGGAGGTTGCTGTCGATGCCTTAAATGCTTATGAAGCAATTGATGTAGCTAGCGACAACGATTGCCAAATTAGATTCGGATTTACCCCAGCCTTAGTAGGAACATTACAAAAGGATGGTGCTAATAAATTCAATTTGATTAAAAATAGCAGTGTAACATCCATTCAAAATGTCGCTAATTCATTTAGAAGCATATTAGGACAATCTAATTTCCCAGAGACTTCATTCTTAACTAGATAATTATGAAAGACAAAAGAACCCAAAAACTAGCCATTTTATCGACTCTTTTAGGGTTCTTTTTCCTTATTGGAATACTATATTTAATATCATTTATTCTAAAAACGAATAAAAATGATGTCTTGCCTTATCCGCATGAAATCTTAGTTCGTGTTATCGATCTACTTTTTGTAAACGGTGCTAAAAAGACTTGGATTGGCGTTGGTTATACCTTATTAAGGATATTAATAGGATTTGGAATTTCATTTATCCTTGGGGCAATGCTAGGCACTATTGCAAGCCTATTTAAATTATTCGGTAATTTTTTATCGATTTCAGTAGCTATTAAAAGAACAATACCGACGGCGGCCGTAACAATTGTTTTGCTTGGAATTTTCATGGGTCCTAAAACTAGAGATTATCTAGATTACATCCCATGTATCTTAACATTCATCGTTGCCTTTCCTTTGATCTATGAATCATTTAGAAATGGATTAGATAACGAAGATACCGATGTATTAGATGCATTAAGGCTTGAGGCTAAAAGAACAAATCTAAGGGTCTTATTTCAAATTAGATACCGTGATGCATTACCTTTTATATTATTAGGAATAACTCAAAGCCTTGGATTATCGTTTAAGGTTTCAATTATGTCAGAAGTCTTAACGGCGAATTCGATATCAAAGCCTGGAATAGGCTCTTTGATTGTTTCAGAGAACCAATATGGGACGATTGAGAATGTAATTGCCTATGCAGTTATCTCTTTGATCCTTATGGCAGTTATCGATATTCCATTACTGATAGTTAAGAAGAAAACAAACCAAGATAAATCGAAGTAGTTATAATAAAATAAGATAATAATTGAGATAATATTGATACGAATAAAGTGTTCGCATTGACGATTATCTCATTTTATTTTGCATGGGATTACTGATTAATAAATCAAATCCATTAATATGGATGGTTAAGCGGCGTTCAAGATATTAAGCAAATGATTTGGTTTGATATAACTAAATAATTTAAGGGAAATATTCTAAATCCTTCAAAGTAGATAATTAGTAGATATTTATTAGATTTAATCAGCTAATAAATCTTTAATAATTATCTAGATATTAATCAATGTTATATTAAATATCTACGATTACAGGCGTTTTTTATTACTACTACTTAACATAATGGACATTATACGAAGTAACTAATAAATAATAAAAACCTCTTTTTTAAATTTCAAGAGGTTTCTTTTTATAATTTTTGTTGTTTAATATAGTCATGAAACAAAGCAACAAACTATCTTACAACCGCTGTTACTTACTAGCTTTCTCGTTAAGTCTATTAAGTAGATCTTCTAGTTTCAATTCTTTTCTATTGACATCTAAAAGCAAATGTACGATTACTTCCCCTGCTTCAACAATCATCCAGCCAGAGTCTGGTTGACCTTCTTTGACCCTAATATCGATGCTGTTCTTTTCAAACTCATCTTCTAGGATTTCTGCTAAGGCGCCCAAGGCTCTAATGTTCGAACAAGTTGCTAAAACTATATAAGATGCAAAAGGATTATGATTCCTTACATCTATAGACTCAATTTCGGTAGCCTTGTGATCATCTAATGTCTTTAATGCGATTTCTAGTTCT
>DAVZIW010000162.1:0-2665 GCA_052273085.1 Candidatus Alloenteromonas sp. | reverse complement strand
TCGATTAATATTTTTTCTTTAAGTTTAGTAATCTGCGTGTTCATCCTAGAAGCAATTTTACAATAATTTTCAAATATACTCATCCTCTTTGTTTATATCTTTGATTTTGAGTGTAAAATCTAATAGGAATGGATATGGCGATGAAGAAGGAAATAGCAATAATAGGTGGATCTAGTGCAGGATTATTATGCGCCCTTGCCTTATCTAAAAGAAAAGATTTATCTATTACGATATTTGAGAAAATCGATAGGCTAGGAAAGAAATTAAATGCAACCGGAAATGGACATTGCAATCTTTTGCCTTCTAGTTTAGATGCCTCTTTTTATAACAATAATGAATACATGGGTCGCTTATTTAAGGGATTTAGCCTAGATAAATTGATTGAATTTTATTCATCTAACGGGATTCCTTTATTAAATAAAAATGGACTTTATTATCCTTATTCCTTTTCTTCTAAATCACTTAATGAATATATTGTTACCTCTTTAAAAAACAGCAATGTGAATATTAGATTAAATGAGAAACTTCTCTCTTATAACCAATCTAATCGAGTCCAAATTAAAACTGATAAGGGGAATTATGAATTTGATAAGTTGATTTTTGCTCTTGGTGGCAAAAGCCAACAAAACCTAGGGAGTGATGGATCGCTGCTACCTTTGTTTAAACAAAAAGGATATCTAACTAGAGATTATTTCCCAACTTTATGTCCGATAAAAACAAAAGAAAAAACTGCTTCAATTGATGGAAAAAGGCATCATGGGTTAGTTACTTTGCTTAGAAACGGCAAACAAATCTATCAAGAGGAAGGGGAAGTCTTGTTTAAAAAAGATGGGGTTTCTGGGATTGCTATTTTCAATTGCTCCTTCTTTATAGATAGGGATGATTGCTCTAAATATAAAATAAAAATAGATCTATTCCCTGAATTAGAAGAGAAGGAATTAATTACTTTGTTATCTGCTTCATCTAAAAATGGATATACATCAATTTTCGAGAAAGAGATTCTTAATTATCTTTCCTTATTATTAAAACAAAATCATAAAGATATTAACGATTCTAATTTAGCTAATATTTCTAAGAATCTATATTTCCATCCATCTTCTTTATATGGGTTTGATTCTTCTCAGGTTTCTAGTGGTGGTATTTGTCTAGATTCTCTTAATGACGATCTTTCTTCTAAAATAGAAAAAGATGTTTATTTTATTGGAGAGATGGTTGATATTAACGGTATATGTGGGGGTTATAACTTGGCGTGGTGTTTGATTTCATCGCTGCTAGTTATAAAAAATATATGAGATATTATCTTTCGAATTTGATTGTTGATGAAAATGAAACTGTAGAGAGTCTAAAGCAAAAGATATCTAACCGTCTTTTGATTCCAACTATATCTTTTAGATATCAAATTCTATTAAAGGAAAGCTTCTATTCTTTTTCAAAACTAAGAACAAAAGTCGATTTAGAAATCGAGACTAGTGAATTTATTAGAGATACTTCTTTGTCTTTTATGCTTGAACAAAAAAGCTTTTCTTTTGTTCCAAGAAAACTAAAGAATAGACCCATTATTTATGGGGCAACTCTAAGCGGATTATATGCTGGATTATATTTTGCTAGATGTGGATTAAATCCAATTATAGTGGACCCATGTATTGATTTTTCATCAATAAATATAAAAGACATTAAGAATTTCAATGAGGATAATCGTTTTAGTGATCCTTTGCTTTTTGGAGGTTATTTAGATTTATCTTCTTCTAGTTCCATAACTAGTTTTCTTAAAAAAGATATCGAAGAAAGAATTAATCTCAAATTAGGATATGAACGTTATTATTTCATTACTTCTGAACAAACGTTCCTTCTAGCTAATTCTCTTAAAAAGGAGATTATTTCTTTAGGTGGAGAATTCTATTTTTCATCATTTATCAAGTCAGTTAAAACATTGTTTGGAAATTTGAAATCCGTAGATGTTAGGACTCCTGAAGGAATAATCCCTTTTAAGTGTAATTGTCTTTTTATTTCCTTGCTTAACAATTGCCCTTTGATTAAAAAAGAAGACATCGATACTTATCTAGGATTATGCTTCCAAAACAAGGAAAGAGATGTTAAAAATGCCTTATATGGCAATTATAGAATTAGAAAATATCCTCTATTTATCGAGCATCCTGATAATAATTCTTCTTCTAGTTGGATTAATGTATTCCCTCTTCCATCATCACTTTCTAGCTATATAGATTTATTTGGAAATAGAAATGTTGCTTTAAGAGTCAAAGAAGAAAATAATCTAGGTTATTATTCAGCAATTTTGTTAAAGAAATTAGACAAAAAAGATATGAATACATCAATTGATATCAATGATTTTATTTATTCCTTGCTAACTAGTGGTTATAGAAGTTATAGCATGGCTTTGCCTTGCTCTAATGTTGATGAATTCCTTCATAAAGAAGAGCCTTATAAGATAGGTGTTTTAAAAGGAGATTTTGATCAAGGGTTATTCTTGTCGTCTATGTCTTCTTTGCTAAACAATGAACTTTCAACTGTTTTTAATAAGAAGATTTATGAATTGATTCGTCATTACCCTTTCTTTTTCTCTACTTCAATCATAACAAGTGGCTTCTACATTTATAGAAGGTTAAAAACCAGGTGTTGTTATTTCGAATTTTGGGTTATCAAATTG
>DAVZIW010000161.1:0-2667 GCA_052273085.1 Candidatus Alloenteromonas sp. | reverse complement strand
ATTCACGCGCCTTATATAATCAATCTGGCTAACGATGTTGAACCTGATAAGTACGATTTTGCTAAATCTTTTCTAGAAAATGAGCTAAATAGGGCAGTCTCTTTTAACGTCAATAAAGTCGTTCTTCATCCTGGATCAAGCAAAGGACTAGGTTTTGAAAAGGGCAAAGCTGCTCTTTGCAATGCGATTAATTCCATATTTGTCACCTTTAAAGGTAATGTAACCATTTGTCTAGAGACTATGGCAGGAAAAGGAAATGAAATTGGTATTAATTTCAAGGAAATGTCAGAATTAATCAAAGGAATTGATGATCAATCTAGAATTGGAGTATGTCTAGATACCTGCCACATTAATGATGCCGGTTATGATTTATCTGATTTTGATAAAATATTAGATGAATTCGATTCTTTAATTGGATTAGACAAATTAAAAGTCATCCATTTAAATGATTCCTTAAATCCAATAAATTCCCATAAAGATAGACACGCAAATATTGGAATGGGGACTATTGGATTTGATAAACTAGAGAAAATAGCCTCTAATCCAAGAATAAAATCCATTCCAAAAATATTAGAAACCCCATATGTAAATAAGGTTCCTCCATATAAAAAGGAAATAGAAATGCTACGTAATGGCGTTTTCGAACCTGATTTTACTAGCAAGTTATAATTTATTTATTTCTTTAATAAGTTCTTCGACGATATCTTCGTTTTTGACTCTTCTAATAACTTTGCCTTTTTTAAATATGGCCCAGACCCCATTTCCTCCAGCCGCGCCTAAATCGGCATGCCTAGCTTCTCCTGGTCCGTTTACAATGCAGCCCATAATGGCAATTGTCTTATTAATGTGGTTATCTTCAATATATTTTTGGATAATCTTAGCAGTGGGGATTAAATCAACTTCAGTCCTCCCACACGTTGGGCAAGAAATAAAAGTAGGATAATCATCTTTTAAACCTAAATCATGAAGAAGTCTCGATGCTGCCTTAATTTCTTCAACAGGATCATCGCTAAGCGAAATCCTGATGGTATCTCCAATTCCTTCTAGAAGCAACGGGGCAAGTCCAGCAGAAGAGCGAATTAATCCAGTATCTTTTGGCCCTGCTTCAGTTACTCCAAGGTGAAGAGGATATTTAAACATCTTAGAAGCGTATCTATAGGCTTCGATTGTCTCTTTGGCATTAGAACCCTTTAAAGATATAACAATGTCTTCAAAGCCTAAATCTTCAAGTATTTTTACGTGTTTTAAAGCAGATTCGTATAAATAATGGCTAGTAACTATTCCATCATTATCGAAAATTGATTTATCCATCGAGCCTGAATTTACCCCAACTCTAATTGGAACATGCTTTTCTTTAGCCTTATCTACAACTAACTTTATTTTATCGATACTTCCGATGTTACCAGGATTAATTCTTATCGCATCAATTCCTTGCTCTAGACAAATTAAGGCTAATTTATATTCGAAATGGATATCTGCGATTAAAGGAATTGAAATACCTTCCTTAATTTTAGAAATCGCATAGGCATCATTTTCATCTAGAACTGATACCCTCATTAATTCTGCTCCAGCAGCGGCGCATTCATTAATTTGCTTGATTACATCTAGGTATTTTTCAGTCTTGATGTTACACATCGACTGTATCAAAACCTTATTAGATCCACCTATAAAAGTATTCCCGATTTTAATCTTTTTTGTTAATTCTCTTTGATTCATATCATTTACCAACAAATCTATTATAGATTTTATATTAATCTTATGGTAGACTTCTAAACGCGCAAGGGAGAGTGAAGATACTAAAATGGCCAGTAAACGCGATCAAGTTATACTTAAATGCACTGAATGTGGCGACGAAAACTATATCACCACCAGAAACAAGAGAAACCATCCAAACAAGATGGAAATCAACAAATTCTGTCCAAAGTGCAATAAGATGACACTTCATAAAGAAAAGAAATAAGGCTATTTTGTGCCTTATTTTTTTATTTTGTATGTCAATTAAGGTAATACCATTGTCACTAGACCAAAATCTAGCGACAACTTATTGTTTGGTAAATGAATCCAAGCAGTGCATACTTTTCGATTTGGGCTATAACAAGAATGACTATATCGAAAATTATTTAGCAAAGCACGAATACACTTGCCTTGGACTATTTTTGACTCATGGTCATTATGACCATATTTTAGGTATAAATGAGCTTTGTTTACCCCAAAAGTTCCCAATTTACATTTATGAAGATGACTATAGATGCCTTGAAGATCCTAAATATAGCCTCACTTCCTATCTAGATAATATTGAAATAATTAAAGAAGGAATAAAGGTAGATTGCTTGAAAGAAGGGGAATTTAAGATAGGGGATTTTGAATTCGAAGTAATTGCAACACCTTTCCATACTTTAGGAAGCGTCTGTTATTACTTTAAAAAGGATAAAATACTCATTAGTGGCGATTCCTTGTTCAAATTAAGCATCGGCAGGATGGATTTACCAGGAAATGCAAAAGAGATGCTAGAATCGTCTTTAAATAAAATTAGACAACTAGACAAAGAATGTATAGTTTATCCAGGGCATGGTCCTATAACTAAGCTAGAAAACGAGCTAAAATTCAATCCATATCTAAGAAAATAAGCCATTTTTGGGCTTTTTAAATAAATAGGGGTTTATAACA
>DAVZIW010000160.1:0-2823 GCA_052273085.1 Candidatus Alloenteromonas sp. | reverse complement strand
TATATGGGTAAGAAACGAATTCTAATAAAGAAGAGAAAGATGTCGCGAGTTCTTTTATTTCTTTATCTTCGTTACTAGCAATAAATATCAAAGATCCATCCTCAATTTCATAAATTGGATCAGATATCCCAAAATAAGAAACGGATAGATAGCCTTTAAGCAAAGAAGAAACGTCTTCATCATTAATAGAAGGATATTCAAATTCAAGGGAATAAGGATAACTTACGTTGCCTAAAGCCATGACAAACTTTTCAAGTAAGTCATATCTCCAAGGACTATCCTTTTTAACTACCATATTTACTTGCTTTGGATTTTTCAAATCCATCTTAATGGAAGTAAAATCCATATCAAAAAGAGATGCTTCATCTGCAAAACCGATAGAATTGAAGAATCTCAACATCTTCTTTTGCATATGATACCTCCTTTAAATAATCGAAATAATATCTTTAATAGTAACTGCTATCATTAACCCAAATAGTAACACAAATCCAACGATAGACATTATGGATTGTGCTTTTGCCGGGACTTTCTTTTTAGTTATAGCCTCAACTGCCGTAACTACTAATGCCCATCCATCTAAAGCGGGGAAAGGCAACAAATTGAAGAAGGCGAGGTTAATTGAAATTAATCCTGCAAAGAAGAATATATTAGCAGCGCCTCCGCTAGATTGGATTGAAGGAAGCGCGGCTGTCATTCCTACAATTCCAGAAATATTCTTGAATCCATCTTTAGTAAATAAAGAAGCAAACCCTTGTACAACAGCCCCACAAGCCCTAGGGACATCATTGCTCCACTTCTTCCAAGCCCTATTCCAGCCAAGCCACTGCTCAATTTTAGAAATAGAAACATTAGAAGCTTCTATTTTCTTATCTTGGACATTTAATTTAATTTCTGGACGAATCAAATCTTTTCTTCTAATTAATTCGTTTCCGCTTTCTTCGTCTAAAGTAACAGGAACTAGAGGTAAGGTGAAACTAACTTCAACTCCATCGCTAGAATTAGCAAAATCATAAGCGGTAACCGATAAATCAGGCAAAGCAGTAATGCCATATTCAGAATAAGCATCAATTATCTTTTGTTCATTTTCATCTACCTTTGCCTTTACTGGATAGAAAAGAATAGAAGAAGACAAATCATGGTCTTTTAACAAAGTAGAAGGATAATAAGTAACTACATATTTATTTGGATTACCGCTAATCGATGCATCGCTAGATAATATTATAGTTTGGTTTGAATTAATCGAAGCAGGGAAAAGAAGATAATAGTCTTCCTTTTTGTAATCTAGTCCCTTTGAAGATATTTCATTATCAATATAGGAAGAAATATATTCAGGGTAACTAGCCTTAGCAAATACGCTATTAGTTATTTCGCTAGTTAACGGGGTATCTAATTTACCTTGATAAGCAAAATAATATTGAGGGAAGGCAATATCAGAAACAAATATCAAAACCAATCCCAATATGAAGTTTAAGACAACCCCTGCTACTAATATCAATGCCTTTTTCCATTTGGCAACAGATTCTAAAGAACGCTCTGCTGGAGGTTCTTCAAATCCTTCAGGAACGGCTCCAGGTTCCCCATACATCGAGCAATATCCTCCTAAAGGAACTACTCTTAATGAGAAATAAGTCTCGCCTTTTTTCCTTTTCTTATGGATTAAAGCTGGACCAAATCCAATCGAATATTCAAAACAATAGACGTTAAAAGCCTTTGCCATACCAAAGTGCCCTGCTTCATGAATAGAAACAAGTAAGCCTAAAATCAATATTATTTCAAGGATAGAAACTACTATCGAAAGAAAATTATTAGATGCTAACACATTCATTTCTTTTTACTCCTAACTAATTCTTTTACAAAATTCCTAGTTTCCTTATCTATTTTGACTACCTCTTCTACAGAAGGGTTTGGATTAAAAGGAATACTAGACAAACAAGAAGATACTATATCTTCGATATCTAGGAAACTAATATTATTATCAAGGAAGGCATAAATTGCTTCTTCATTAGATGCATTAAGCACCGTCGTGGCACTGCCTCCTTTAGAATAAGCATCCAAGCAAATCGGGACAGCAATAAATCTAGATGGATCAAATTTATGGAAATGACATCCTTCGATATCTTCCATTTTAGCTACATGGGTCGGCTTAAATTCGATTTTTCCTTCAAAAAGAGCATATTCGATTGGACCATGCATATCAGGGTTAGAAACATCAGCAAGGAAGCTTCCATCATTTAATTCGATCAAAGAATGGACCTTACTTTCATCATGAAGAACAACCTTAATTCTATCTAAAGGATAATCATAAAGCCATTTGGCTTCTATAACTTCAAACCCCTTATTCATCATTGTCGCTGAATCAATTGAAATCTTCGCGCCCATATGCCAAGTTGGATGGGCTAAGGCTTCTTTAGGGGTTACTTCTTTTAATTCTTCTCTTTTTTTGTTTCTAAAAGGTCCTCCTGACCCAGTTATCCAAATATTTTTAACTTCATTAGGAGAAACGCAAGACAACAACTTAGCAATCGCAACGTGCTCAGAATCTATTGGATATAGTTTTCCATGACCATTATTTAATAAATTAAAAACAAATTTGCCGCCCACCACTAAAGATTCTTTATTTGCTAAACATAAAATCTTGTTTAACTTCAAAGTTTCTATTGAAGGAAGTAGACCTGCAAATCCTACTAAAGCATTAATAACCATGTCGCAAGGAGTCGCATTTATTAATTCTAATAAACCCTTATCTCCATGATAAAAATGAATACATGGGTAAGCTCTTTTTGCTTCTAGGTAATCTTTTTCTTCTTGTAAGCAAACATATTC
>DAVZIW010000159.1:0-3093 GCA_052273085.1 Candidatus Alloenteromonas sp. | reverse complement strand
ATATTTGTCTCGGTCAATGAAATTCAACTTAAGCATTTAAAAGAAATAATCCCTGAATTGCATCCGGATAGGATAATTATTGAACCTGCAAGAAAAGATACAGCCGCGGCAATTGGATACGGATGCATGGTTATATCCAAATATTTTGATAATCCATTAATTGCAGTAGTGGATTCTGACCATATTATTAAAGACGAAGACGCTTTCTTAAATACCCTTAATTTGGCTTTTGTGGAAGCAAATAAAGGAGCTATTGTTACTTTAGGATTAATTCCAAATAGGCCGGAAACCGCATATGGCTATATTCGTTGCCCTAATTTCAAATTAGGTGTCCCTTCCATTTCACTTGGATTTAAGGAAAAACCAAACCTAGAGAAGGCTAAAGAATATTTTGCTTCAAAAGAATACCTATGGAATTCAGGAATGTTTATTTTTAGATTTGAAACATTAATGGATGCCTTTAAATCGTATTCAAACGAGCATTACCAAAACCTTATTAGAATTATCTGCTTTAATAAAAAAGACTCCGGATTTGCGCTTATTGCATTCTAAAGTTAGCTCGGTTTTCTCTCATTTTGCATCAATTTCAATCGATTATGCAATTATGGAAAAAGCTTGTAACATTGTTGTAATTCCTTCTTCTTTCGGTTGGTACGATGTCGGATCATATTCTGCTTTTGACGAACTTTATCCAAAAGATGAGGATGGCAATATTGCAGTCAAGGCAAAATGCTTCAAGGTTGATTCAAATAACAACATTATCATTTCAGAATCTAGAGATGTAGAAATAGGTCTATTAGGCGTAAGTGATATGGTTATTGTTGTATCTAAGAAAAAAGTTCTTGTATGTTCTAAATCAAGGGTGCCTGACTTAAAATTATTGATGAAGAAAGTAAACGAAGATAAATAAGATGCCAAAATTACTTCATATTACAAAAAGATATCCTCCATATATAGGAGGGATTGAGACTGTTTGTTTTGACATGGCCAATGCCTTGAAAGATAGATATGACCAAATGGTCTTGGCTTTTAATGATAAAAATGAAACTATTGATGAAATTTATAATGGAGTAAGGGTGGTGCGCGCTAGTGTTTTCAAAGTAGTGGCCAGCCAACCTTTGTCAAAAGACTATGGCAGATTATTAGATGATGCCTTTAGGAATTTTAAGCCCGATATCATCCATTTTGATTATCCTAACCCATATGCAGCTGCCTTTTTGTTAAAGGCCATGAAGAAATATAAATTCAAAGGGAAGTTCCTTTTGTTTTATCACATGGATATAGTTAAGCAAAAGTTATTACGCTCTCTTTTTGTCCCTCAGACAAAGGCCTTGTTAAAAAGAGCGGATTTAGTAATCGCGACTTCTCCGAATTATCTAAAAGACACTTCGTTCTTGCCAAAATATAAGGGACGTGTAGCGATTTTGCCTTTGAAAGTAGGGGATGATAGACTTGATTTCACTTCTACCCAAAAAGAATTATCTAACCAAATAAAAGAAAAATACAAAGGCAAGAAAATCATTTTCTTCTTTGGAAGGCATGTTAAATATAAGGGGTTAAGATATTTAATCGAATCAAATAAATATCTAAATCAAGACGAAGTAGAGATACTTATCGCAGGCAAGGGAAAACTTACAAACGAATTAAAAGAAGCGGCAACTCCATATAAAAACATTGAATTCCTAGGGATTATCAAAGATGAAGAAATCAATGCCTATCTAGACGCCTGCCATCTATTCGCGTTCCCATCAATTACTAGAAATGAAGCGTTCGGGATATCTTTAGCAGAGGCACTTTATTTTGGTAAGCCTGCCCTTACTTTTACTATCAAGGGATCTGGAGTCAATTACGTTAATATAAATAATGAAACTGGATTAGAAGCACCTAACGAAGATGCTAAATCCTATGCCGACAATATTAATAAATTGCTTCATGACGAGGCTTTATATAAAAAGTTATCCGAAGGGGCAAAAAAAAGGGCCCTAACTTTGTTCTCTAAAGAACATTTTGTTAAGACCCTTGATGATATTTTTGTTGAATTAGATTCCTAATACTTCAATCGGATTAGAAACCATTAAGGCTTTTTCTATTCTTTTTCTTAGTTCCGATAAACTACCTTACTTGATGATTTGATTTGGTTTCCTGCCGTTTACTAGTTTTTCATCAAGCGGAATAAAGAATATTTCAAATTGGTTATTCATATTTATATAGATTATAAATGATAAAAAGAGGAGGTCCTATTCACACTTCCTCAAGTAGTTAATTTATTTTGCTAATGGATTAGTGGTGGCGTGGTAGAGATTTTTTAATGAATATATCTCATAATGCCCTTCACTTAATGTAGTGGTTGCTTCTTTTTTAATATAAGTCAAAGATAAACCATATCTATACGGATCCATGTCATATTCTTTGCTTGGGAATGTTGAAAACAAAGGAGAACATAGCCACGGATCATCTTCAATATCTTTTTCTATATAGACAGCTAATCCAGATTCCCTATAGGTAGACTGGTATGTTTCATAGGCCGGGTAATGCACGTTTCTAGGTTGCAATTTTCTATCCTTAGTAACTACAGGGGTCTCTTCTTTTCCGTTTTCTAAAGTGAAATCATAGGCTTCTGAGAAATTACGCTGAAAGCTATATTTGATTACTTTGCATAATTTATTGCTCCATTCCTTGACTTGGAAATCCTTCCCTGTGTAAGCTAAAACTTCATCGTTATCTCTAATTTCTGCTTGGATAAAACCAGGCTCATCTAAACCATAAAAACTCTTTGTATTATAGGCAAGCGCTTCTATTTCTAGTAAATTCTTTCCCTTTTCTAGTTTTAATGGATTATGTCGACTCTAGCATAACCATGACTTGCCCTAGCAGGACCAAAACCAATGAACTTATCATTTAGTTTGATACGGAAGAAATTACATCCAGTTATATATAAAGTAGCGGTTTCTCTTTTTTCTAGGATGCAAGAAAATATCACGCGAGAATGTAACAAACGCTCCTTATCTTTTTTCCAAATAGGCTTAGCTAGGTAAAAAT
The DNA here is from genome assembly GCA_052273085.1 of Candidatus Alloenteromonas sp. GTDB lineage: Bacteria > Bacillota_I > Bacilli_A > RFN20 > CAG-826 > Alloenteromonas. Next base: position 54 of record DAVZIW010000159.1, on the reverse strand, counting down.
AGCAAAAGAATCTTTTGAAATGTTGTTAGTTGGGGTTTCCATAATTTTTAGACA
>DAVZIW010000158.1:0-3094 GCA_052273085.1 Candidatus Alloenteromonas sp. | reverse complement strand
ACCTATACTATAGGCGCCAAGAGTTTGCTGAATTAATATTAAAGGCGAAACATTCTGGTAACCCTATTTTTATTAACACAGTCAGAAAATTAAATAATTGTAGATGGGCAAGGCAAATTAATGGCGATATATCAATTCAAGATATTTTCATCGATGAATTCGATAATTTTTTAAGTAACAATAAAAACCTAACTATTAGAAAATCTGTAATTGATAACGTAGAAAAAATGAAAAAATGTGGCAATTTTGATTATGGCTACGTTTTTTACGAATGTCCTAATTGCAATAACTTTCACATTCAAGGCTTTACATGTAAATCAAGATTCTGTCCAAGATGTGGTAAAAAATATAGAGATAAAGTAGGTACAAAAGTTGCTTCTAAGTTGTTAAAAATTAAGCATCGTCAACTAGTATTTACTATTCCTTTTGAATTAAGAACTTTCTTTAGAAAATACCGACAACTTCTTTCATTGCTTTTTAAGGCTGTAAATTTAACTCTTACAGAAACTTTAAAATCAAAAGGCAAAAAAGTTTATATTAAAGAAGAAAGAAAATTAGGTTTTATTTCTTTCCTCCATACATACGGAAGAGATATGAAACGGCATCCACATATTCATGTTTTGTATGCAGAAAAATTTATGAGGAAAGATGGAACCTTAGGAAATTTTTATTATTTGTCTTTTGAAGCAATTAGAAAAAGATTCTTGTATACAATACTTACTCTGCTTCAAGAAGAATTAAAAAAACTTGATGAAAAAACATATAAACTATTTTTAAAAAAGAAAGCATTAGTTTTATCACGTTGTAAGGAAGGATCATATTTTTACGGAAAACCAGCATACGGAGAAGGCTATTCTATCGAATCAGCTAAAGCTACAGCAAAATATATCGCTAGATATGCTTCTCATCCTGCAATCAGTGAACGAAGAATTTTAAAATGGGACAAAGAAAATAAACAAGTTACTCGGTTTTACGATCCTCACGAAGACGATTTGAGAGAAGAGTCAGCTAAAATAGGGAGACAAACAATAACCGAACATGTTTATGATTTTATTAAACGTTTAATAATTCATATTCCTGAAAATAATTTTACACAAATTCGTTATTATGGATTTTACTCAAATAAATTCAGTATGAAGGAAGCTCTTTTTAACAAACTTTTCTCATCTAAAGACATAGAAACTATGATTCTTAAATTAAAACGGAAATTCGGTTTACTATATTCTTTTGGATATAATCCTTTAATGTGTGAATGCGGACATGAAATGATTTATAATGAAGAAAAATCATTTTTCCCAACACCTAAAGGAGTAAATACTTCATGAAATTTACAATCAAAAAAGTCCCATTATCAGAAGAAGAAAAAAGAAAAAGAGCAGAAGATTTTGTTGAAGATACTGGAGAATATGTAGATATCGAAGCATTTGTTAAACAAGATGTTTTCGATGAGTATGTCGACTTTAAATGTTTAAACTGTAAAAAAGAACTTGAACTTGAAGCCGATATAGTTTTTGAATTGTTTTTTCCTGATTTTGAGGAATATCCAGTGTTGACTTGCCCAAAATGTGGCAAAGAATCATTCGTTCCAAAAGATATATTCAATAAAAAAATAGAAAAATAATCGAGATTATAGGCATGGTATTGATACAATGCCATTTTTGTTTGACAGGCATGTCATACACCTCATGGGTGAAAGTCCCTAGTAGGAATATTGCAATAACTACCTAGCGAAACACAAGTCCGTTGTTGTGAAACATGGGATGAAGGCAGTGCGTAGCAAATAGTCTGGGTTACGAATAGAAACTTGATATTAAGGCGCTTTAGGTGGTGATAAACGTGCGAAACAACGCGAAATCACATGCAATCGTAACATCTAATCGTAAATCAAGAACTCGAGACTTGAAAGGGGTATGGCTTAACCTGTGATATCTTGGGAATTATAGAAATATAAGTCGAAAAAGGTTTGTCCCAAGAAGTCAGCAGAGGTCATAGTACTCGAAAGAGGAAGGACCGAATAAATAAACCTTTTGTGAAGTACAAATCTATGTATCCACTTAGTCAGAAAGAAGAAAAGTATTAAGCGTATCTTAAGAAAAGTAATCGAAAACGATGATTGTGGATAGACAAAAAGGAGGAAAAACAAAACTATGAAATTGATGGATAAGGTCTTATCTAAAGACAACCTTAATCAAGCATACTTGCAAGTCATCAGAAATAAAGGTGCCTCGGGTATCGATAAAATGACATGCGAAGAAGTTAAGGATTACTTAAAAGTCCATGGTAATGAACTCATCAATCAAATCTTAAGTCGTAGGTATATCCCTCAACCCGTCAGAAGAGTGGAAATACCAAAACCAAATGGAGGAGTAAGAAAACTCGGTATTCCAACCATAGTTGATAGGATAATTCAACAAGCACTTGTTCAAGTTTTATCCCCAATTTTTGAAGAAACGTTTAGCGAATATTCTTATGGATTTAGACCTAATCGAAGATGTCAAAATGCGATAGATAGAACACTTGATTTAATCAATCAAGGCTATGAATGGATTGTTGATTTAGACTTAGAAAAATTCTTTGATAACGTTCCTCATGACAAACTTATTCGCATTATTGATAAGACATGTGGTGATAGTGATATTACCTCACTTATTATGAAATACTTAAAAGCGGGAATTATGGAAAATGGAGAATTTATCAAAAGTGAAGTTGGTACTCCGCAAGGTGGTAATCTTTCCCCGTTACTAAGCAATATTTATCTTAATTTGCTTGATAAGGAGCTAGAAAATAGACACCTTAATTTTGCTCGATATGCAGATGACTGCGTTATATTTGTGAAAACGGAATATTCAGCAAATCGAGTAATGAGAAACATTATTGCTTTTATTGAAAACAAATTACATCTAAAAGTAAATGCTTCTAAAACACATATTTGTAGACCTAATAACCTCAAATATTTAGGTTTTACATTCTTTAAGATTCATAGCAATCCGTGGAAAGCAAAACCCCATAACGATAGTGTTATTAAGGTTAAAAGAAAGTTAAAAAGACTTACTAAACGTTCTTGGAGTGTTGGCCTTACCTATAGAATTAAGAA
>DAVZIW010000157.1:0-3128 GCA_052273085.1 Candidatus Alloenteromonas sp. | reverse complement strand
CATTTATAGACACTCCGATAAAATTGTTCTTTGTCTAATTTTATAACTAGTTTAATATCAAGGTTAGTTATAAAAGGACTTTTTAGAATGGATAAGAAGAAACAAAAGGTTTGTGAATTCATAAAAAACGCTTGTGATGATTTGCAAAAGACCAGTCAAACATTCCAGGATATATATAATGCGATAGTTAATAGGAACCCTAGCGGTAAAGCCTATATTTATTTTGATGAATCCGATAAGCAGATTTTATCTACTTATGAAAATTTCAAGGATGCCACATTTAAAACCGCTTCAAAAATTTCTAGTTTAATCAATACCGGCCATGGAAGCGTCGTTGGGATAAAGTTAAAGAATTCCCCTAGATGGCCAACTATTTTCTGGGCTTTGCTAATGGCAGGACACACTCCATTATTAATAGATGCAAGATTGCCAAAGGAAAATACAAATAACTTACTAAAGCAAGCCAAAGCAAAAGCGTTGATTGCTAATGATGAAGAAACTTTTATTTGCCGTTCATATAGACTAAATGAAATATATAACGAAGAACCTGACTATTCATTTAGACCAGATTGGGCAAATCATATGATTTTTTGCTCTTCCGGAACTACCGGCAATGCCAAATTAATGGTATATAGTGGCAAAAACATGGTCGCACAGATTTGTGCCGCTTACAATATGGGCGAAGTTACTAACGACCTTATTTATCCAGGGAAAACAAGAATATTAGCAATGCTACCATACCATCACATATTCGGATTTATCGCGGTGTTGCTTTGGTATTCTTTCTTTGGAAAGACAATTGTCTATCCCTCTTCCATGGCTACGAATGACTTGATATTTGCTATTAAAAATGCAAAGTGCACACACGTTTTTTCAGTTCCATTATTTTGGGATGGGGTTGCCCAAAAAGTATCAAGGACAGTATCAACTATAGGTAGAAGAAAAGCCGATGTATTCGAGAAAATGATTGCCTTTAATACTAATAAAATTACAAAGAAGGAAGCAGGCTTAGGTGGTTCAAAGCACATAGCAAACATCTTTAAAAATAGAATACTTGGCAAGTCTCCTAAATACTGTATTTCCGGAGGTGGTTTCCTTTCTCCTAGAACCCAAAATCTAATTAACGGTCTAGGTTATCCTTTATATAACGGCTACGGCATGACTGAAATTGGAATAGTTTCAGTAGAATTATCCCCTAACATCGAGCAAAGACTAAAAAGTTCGATTGGCAAGCCTCTTCACGGAATTGAATTTAGAATTGGTGAAAATGATTTAAAAGACGGTGAAGAACAAACAACTGGCCAACTTTATGTACGAAGTAATATCTGCCACAGCAAGGAAATAATCGGAGGAGTCTTGAAAAGTGTCGATTATTCAAAAGATTTTTTCCCAACTGGCGATATAGCATCAAAAGATGACCAAGGTTATTTCTTCATCAAAGGAAGAATAAAAGATACGATTATCCTTTCTAACGGAGAGAATGTCTATCCTGATGAAATAGAGACTTATTTCAAGGATATAAAAAATCTAAATAATGTTGTTTGCCTTGGAGCAAAACCAAAAGGCGAAACCGAAGAGAAAATCATATTAGTCTGTGAAGTAGACAATTCAGTCACCAAGGAACAAGTAGAGAAAATATATGCAGACATCAAATCGATAAATGAAACTCTCCCTAGCGAAAAGAAAATCCAGGAAATACTTGTAGATAAAAAGCCACTACCAATGTCCGGGTCAATGAAAGTTAAGCGTTTCATGATAAAGGAAGCCATTCAAAAAGGTTCTGATGAATTTATCAATTTCGAGAAAAAGGAAGAGAAAATCGTTTCTTTTGACGGTTACCCTCAAGAAGAAGTAGAAAAAATAATGGCAAAAGTAACTAAAATATTCTCCAAAATATTGATGTTACCTGAATTTAAGATTGCCCCTGGTGCTATTTGGACGACAGATTTAGGCGGAGATTCAATGTCTTATATTGAGATGGTTCAAATCTTAGATAAGGCCTTCAAAATTGAGATTGCAGAAGATAAATATGGAGTCCTAGGCACAGTAAATGACTTCACAAAGGAAATCTTAGTCTTGAAATACGGAGAAAAAACAAGTAAAAGTAATGAGAATGCAACAAAATAGTTGCCTTCTTCTAGCCTAAAGGCTAATATTAAACCCGCTTAGTAATAGAAGGATTAGACAAATGCCAAACATTAAATCACAAATCAAACGCGATCAAACCAATGAATTAGCTCGTCAACGCAATGCTGCCGCCAAATCCAAAGCCCGCACTGCTATCAAAAAAGTTGAAACTTTAGCAGCCGAAGGCAAAAAGGAAGAAGCAGTCAAAGCTTTAGCAGAAGCCATGTCTATTCTTGATAAAGTTGCCCAAGACGGAATCATTGCCAAAAACAATGCCGACCGCAAAAAGGCCCACTTACAAGAAGTTGTCGCTAATTTAAAGTAATATTTGAATTGCAGATTAAGCCGCCGTTTGGCGGTTTTTTGTTTATCCTTTATAATTAGCAAGGAATCTTTCGAAGGCATATGGACCACTGCAGCGACCGCTAAGAATGTCTTTATCAGCTTGGTAAAGCATTTCTATAACCCTGGCTACATCGCCTTTTTTTGCTCTATATAAATTTCTTAAGGTAATTTCGACTCTATAAGGTGAGGCTTTTAATTCCCTTGCGATTGCATTTGAATCAAGTCCTCTATTATCAAGAAAACTTACCATATCAATAAAACGGAATTGAGAAGCAAGAAGACCGATAAGCGGCACTTCATCTACCGAAGATAGTTTTAGCTGTCTATAAATAGCAATCGATTTCTTTATATCCCCTCTAATCAAGGCGTTAGATAAAGCAAAAACATCATCTTCATCCTTGCCAGCAACTAGTCTTTCTACATTAGCAAGACTAATTTGCTCTCCATTTGCATAAGAGGCCAATTTATCGATTTCTTGCATGAAACGTCCATAATCAGAACCGACTCTATTAATTAATTCATTAGCGGCATCATTAGCAATTGAGCAGCCTCTAGAAGAGAAATATCTTTCCATATAGGCTTGGTATTCGTTTGGTCTTGGCAAGGTAACTGCGCCCGAAACGGTCAGAAATTTTGAGGAGCTGGTCGAAAAAGGC
>DAVZIW010000156.1:0-3128 GCA_052273085.1 Candidatus Alloenteromonas sp. | reverse complement strand
AGTATCTGTTTATGACGGGGCGAGTGATTCTTTCTTTATATTATTCCTATTTATAATATGTATATTGCTGACTATTGCTTCTATTTTTGCCGCGAAGAAATCGTTTTTTAGCACATCTGATATAGCTCAGTTAGCAACTTATCCGATTTCAAATGCCAAAAAGATATTCTCAAAATTATTCTTCTTGGTCATCTTGATGTATCTACTTAATTTTGTATTTTGCTTCCCTTTATTCGTGGCTTATGGGGCTATATTCCATAAGATGCTTATATATTTCTATACATCGTTATATTATCCGTTCCTAATATTATTCTTTGAATTAGGGATTGCCTTTATCTTGGTATACCCATTTAAGATGTTACTAGATTTCTTAAAGAAGCATTTCTTAATCCAACTTATTTCAGTCATCGTTATTTCTTTTGGACTTGCCATTGGATATAGCTATGTATTGAATCTATTTATCGATTTAGTTTCTTCTAATCAATTAGATAAATTATTTACCGTTAGTAATATTGCTACGATTAAAAAAATTGCAGACAACCTAATCCCGGTCAATTTCTTAATCAAATCAATTGTTAAATATGATTTAGGGATGGTTTTCCCTTATATTGGGGTTAGCTTAGGGATATTTTTGATAGGCATGGCCTTAATTATCTATTTCTATTCTTATTTTGATAGCTATAGCCATGATGAAGAAGGAAAGATAAAAGAACATAAATATAAAGAATTAAGCCAATCCATGGCCTTAATAAAGAAGGAATTAATTCTTTTATTTAGGGATTCGAATTACCTATTCTCATTCACTGGTCTATTATTTGTTGAGCCTTTACTTACTTTCCTAGTTATTAAATCAATAAATACCATATTTACGACTGGGAATATTGCCTATTATGTAGCAGTGGTACCTAACTTAATCCCAATTAGCGATATTTTGATAATGATGTTATTTGCTTGTATCATTTCTAGCGGGTCTAGCAATTTCATTACCAGCGAGAAAAAATCCATCAGGTTTATCAAATCTCTTCCTATAACCCCATTAAAGCAATTAAGCATCAAGGTAATGATTCCTTTAACTTTATCAATATTATTTACCCTTATTTCCTATCTAACCTTGGCCTTAACTTCAACGTTATCCTGGCTTAGCTTTGGATATGGGTTAACCTTAACTATATTATTAATAATATTAGTAAACATCATATCTTTATATGAAGAATTAAAAATAAAAAGAGGGAAAGAAAGAAATTATTTGCTTTCTTCAATCTATTCTTATCTTCTTCCTTTTTCTTTCTTTATTATTGGATTAGTCATGACCTATAACCAAATAAATATTAATTTCATATATCTAGTTGGATTTGTTCTTATTGGATTATTCTCTCTCCCTTTTGTTATCAAACTTAAATCAAGAGTTAATAACCTCTTCTTGGATTTGGAGGTTATCAACTAATGAAAAAGAATATAATCATCTTATTATTGATGCCTTTTATAATCGCTTTGGCTTGTCTAACTACAATTTCAGCGACTTTCAATCTAATTGATACGGATATAATTGGGATTATCTGGGATTATTCTGCCAATGAAGCCTATAAAGTATCTCCTAACCCATATCAATTAAAAGCAGTCGGACAAAACCAAAAGAATTACCCCGTGTTTGATTCTTCCTTGGTTTGGGAAGTCAGGAATGAGGATAATGAAGATAGTAATGAATATGCCCGTATTGTTAATTCAAATCAATTATTAGCAATCTCTCCAGGTAATGTCATCGTCTCTGTTTCTAACCAAAAAGGAACGATACATAAGCAGATGCACGTTCTTATTTATGATAATTCGGCGATTGTTATTAATCCTGTCTTGAAGTCTTCTGGATCAAATATAGATAAGAATACCTATTTTGGCCAATATGACTTAAAAGATGGGGCTAAAATAGAAGCGTCAATCCCTTTAAAGATAAATGCCTATCCAACTTCACTTGAAAGTAATGTCAAACTATCTTCGATTTCTAGCAATCTAGAATTTGATAAAGATACCTCCAAGATAAAAATAAGGGGGGCATTAGATGATAATTCGCTTTCTTTTGTCTCGTTTTCTTTTGATGGAGAAGCTACAAATGAAGTGACTTATTCATTTAAAGTAGTTAAGGATGGAGTCAATGTCCATTCTTATTCGGATTTGCTTTATTGCACGAATAAAAGTAAGGATGGGGAAGTAGTTGTCCTTCAGACTAGCTTTGAATCACTAGATAATCTTGAATCTAATAAGAATTCAGTTTGCTTTGGAAACCAAATAGATAACAAATGGAATTTTAAAAACGAGATATATAGATTCAAGACTACTTATTCAACTTCTTATATAGAACAATGGAACGAATTTGTTAAGGCGAATAATAAATATTCTCCTATCGATGATAATGTCAATGTAGGTATACATGTCCAGAAGGATTTCTATGGGAATGGGTTCTCCATTAATATGCATAACCTTACTTATCCTTATGATGAATCAAAGGTAAATAATGTCATCGTACCTAGATTAAATGATGATAATTTATTTAGGGGGCCTCTTCCTTTCTTTTGCTTAGGTAATCCAAATGACACTCCATTAGTAACAGCATATGGGCAAGATAATATAGGCATGTATGTAGATGGGGATAATATTACTATTAATGATTTAAATCTAAGAAACTGCGATAGAGGGGATAATTTAGCTAATCTAGATTATGTAGGTACAACTTTAGAGACTAAAGGGAAGAATATAACAATCAAAAACTGCCTTCTTAGTAACGGCAAGACTGTAGTTAGGTCAATTAGTAGCGATATCCTTCTTTCTAACTGCCTATTATCTTATGCAAGAAACTTCTTATTAAGCGTCGGAAGTGATGAATATCTAGAAATCGATGAAAATAAGATGCATTCCTTAATTAATAAGAACGGGACTAGCAATGAAAATATAGCTTCTTACTGCAAAAAAGAAGGGGAAGCCGATGTATTAATGACTGATTTCCTTATGGGTAATATAGATTCTAATTTCTCTTCTTATTTATATTCATTACAAGATGCCTTGGATTATACGGACAAGGATATATTTATATAAAGGACATGTAGAGGTTAATGATTGCTATTTCTATATGTCCAACA
>DAVZIW010000155.1:0-3166 GCA_052273085.1 Candidatus Alloenteromonas sp. | reverse complement strand
TTGTAATTAGATGAATATTTGTCGATATGGAATTCATATAGGAGCTTCCCTGGTTCAAGAAGCATCTTGTACTTACCTATATTTAGATAACAGAATTTCCTAGTAGGCACCTTGCAATACGGACATCTAGAATTATGCTTCTTCTCATTGAATCCAAATATATATTCATTACCGCATGGACAAGTAATAAGTTCATCTCTATATCTGCATAACAGCCTTAACCATTCTAATTCGGTTGTCCTTCCGTTTTCCCTATCTTTTAATCCGTCGACAAAAGTCCTTTGGAAAGCAGCTTTTATATAGGAAGGTAATAAAGGATATCGATTAATAACTGCGCTATGATAACCTCTAATAGGTCTATTAGATGAATCTAGTTCGTTATAGATATAGATAGGATTTGATCCAAACATCTCATATTCAGCTTTTTCATCAATAATCATATATTTCTTCAGGCATCTTCCTTCAAATGGATTTCCTAGACATAAAGCAAGAAATAAAATGATGGCTAATGAGAACCTATCCGAATGAGTGTCCGGCATTTGTCTTGGTCCATTTTTCCTCATTTTATCGCCCCTAACGATTTCAGGTGCCATATATCTCATCTTGCCTAATACTCCTAGGCTTCTTTTATCGGCTGTCACGTTGTCGTTATCGCAAATCAATAAGTCCCCAGTTTCTTTATCCAAGAAGAAACTACCATCATTTAAATCCTGATACGAATAACCTCTTTCATGAAGCAATTTGAAGCTTTTGACTAATTCTATGCACCAATTAAGCAAGGTAGTCTGGTTTTTAAATCTATTTGTCCCTGTTAGATAAGAAATAAATGACACATAATTCTTTGGCCTTAAATCCATTAGATATCCATAAGTATCATCATCAAATTCAGCCATTTCCTTTGGCCACAAGAAATCACTAGATGGGCTACCTTTAGATATATTAGTCTTTAGGTTATATATAAAATCTTCAGATGGGGTTTTCTTATAATACTTGAATGCATAATGATGATTATTATAAGAAACTAAATATACTTCCCCTTGCCCACCTTCTCCTAAAACATCTATGACCCTTACTTCTTTTCCTTTTAAAATAAAAGAATCACCTTTGCTAAATTCCATATATCAATGCCTTACTTAACAAAACTAGTAATCCAATTAGCTACCATATCGAATAGGCCGAATTTAACTAAAGCAATGCCAATTCCAACTAGAGTTAATCCTAGAAATATAAATCCTAAAAATTTCATATTGCTTCTTCCTCCTATATTTATTAACGATGGTCCGACCCTTGGACGATTATTATTCTGAAACTTAATGCAACATCATTAATGTAACTAATGAATATTTGTTTGGATTTATATGAAAAACATCGATTAAATTAGATAACTTAACAATTATTACTTACAAAGAAAATGAAAAAACGCAAGATTTCTCCTGCGCTTCTACTCATTAACTATTATGTTTTAATCTATCATCTCTATACGTTTCTTGATGATTTCCTTATTAATTAGAATGTTCCCATCTTTATCAAGAATGCCTTCGCTTATTAAATGATTGAATAACTTAGATGCGAGCGGAAATCCCATCTTCCCATACCTCTGGATATCGCTAATATGGACAGTCTTGGATTTAATGGCAAGATTCAAGATATCTTTATAAGCAGGAAATGCAGTAGGTATTGGGAGTTTTAATATATCAACCTTTGGGGGTTCATTTTTCTTTTGGATGACCTTGTCGAATATCTCTACTACCTCAGAAGATAATAATGATGACTTCTTGATTAATTCTTTTGCTAAAGCCCTAACTTCATCTTCGCCGTTTTCAATAATCCTTTCCGTTTCATCCATTAATTCTTGGACAATTGAGGATCCTTTTTCCTGCGCGTCATTTAATAATTTGCTAGAAAATGGTCCATAAGAATAATCATTGGTTTCTATCCTTATGTATTTAGGCCCATAGAACCCTTCTCTTAACATTCTATTGACCATGTTGCAGACATTTTCTAGATCATATGTATTCCCGCAATAATAGTCACCAGTTAAGACTTTTGTAGCGATATATCCGCCTAATCCAATCATGCAGGAATTCTTTAAGTCAGTAAATGAAGTTGCTTCGACTTCTTGTTCTGCTAAAACCTTAGTAACTCCATTAGCATTCCCTTGACGTAATATAGATACAGATCCAACTCTATCCCTCATAAGACTATAAGTCATATAGGCATGTCCTGCTTCATGATAGGCCGTAATCCTTCTACGCTCGGTATCTCCATTATCAATCCTAGGTACATCATCAAGTTGGATTCTATTAACCGCATAAGAAAAGTCGTTAATAGAAATGCTCTTTCTTCTTTCAGATATCGATTTAATAGATGCTTCATTAACAATGGCCTCTAAATCAGAGCCACTGCATCCTTGGGTCATCTTGGCTAATTCTTTTAAAGTAATCCCATCATCTAGGTCTAGCTTGGATAAGAAGTGTCTTAATATGGCCTTACGGTCAATGAATTCAGGTTTATTGAATTGGATTTGACGGTCAAACCTACCACTTCTAGAAAGAGCCTCGCCTAGATAATCAAGATGGTTACAAGTCGCTATAACAACAATGCCTTCGTTTTCATAAGCAACATCCAATTCATGAAGCAATACCTTCTGGGTATTTAGATTTTCAGTGATCTCATATTTATATCTACAATATCCAGCAAGTTTTTCAATCTCATCGATAAAGACAATGACTGAATCATATTTCTTTGCCTCGTCAAACCCTCTACGTATTTCTTCTTCGTTGCTAATTTTCTTCCATACTGCATCAGAAGCGCTTATTTCAATGCAAGGGATATTTAGATAAGCTGCAATATCGGAAACAATACGGGTCTTCCCAGTTCCAGGCGCCCCGTATAAAAGCCATCCACGTGGACTATGCACTCCTTTGGATGCATATAATTCATGATTTTGGACCAAGTCAATTAACTGGGCCATTTCTAGTCGGATATCATCATATCCTGCAAAATGAGGGAACATCTTGTTTAATTTTTCTCTTGTTTCTTTTTCCATTCGACTCCTCCTTTGAGTACGTTGACTAGTAACATTCTATTGGTTATACCTACATTAAAAATGTATAGATTAAAATATGGTTTATATTTCTAGTATATATATATATATATTCCCCTA
>DAVZIW010000154.1:0-3177 GCA_052273085.1 Candidatus Alloenteromonas sp. | reverse complement strand
CAAAACTTATACATTTTTTGCGACATCCCCTTATTAAAAATCCTTCAAATATATATCTATATCAATCAACGGAACGTTCTTTGTATGACTAATGCTTTTGACTACTGCAAAAAGATGTTTCCCTGCATCCATTAATCTAGCAAATATAGAAGAATCTACTTCAGGTACATAACCCACTACTTCATTATCTTTATTTTGATTATGATTTGGCTTTCTCCATATTTAGATTGGTCGCGGGCAAAAGACAAACGTTCCCCCACTATTAAATTAGGCAATGGTTCCTTGTCTTTTATTTTATATGTATTAGCTATTTTAATTCATCATTTTCATCAGGATTATCATTCCTATAAAATCTTTTGATAATGGATTTGACTTAAGATTTAGACATTTCTAATAATTAACGCCCCAGTTTTTCTCGACTAGAACCTTCACTCCGGTTCCATCGAATAAATCGGGACTATCTGCTTCTCTATTCTTGACATTTATTGTTGTTAATCTATCGCATTCAGCAAAAGCATTCCTGCCAATGCTTTTAACCATAGGAAGATTGATTGTTACCATTTTAACCATTGACCTAAAAGCGTTCATGCCTATTTCTAATTCACCTGTAACATTGGATAAATCAAGAATGGTCCCACTTCCTTCACTGCCTAAGCCATATAAAGAATCGTTATATAACTTAACTAATGTAGATGGGAATTTAATATCGTCTATATTAATGGATTTATCTTTTAATCGTTTTATTCCTTTGAAGTCATAAACTCTATTTTGCAATAAGGAAGACATATCAAGCCCAGTAGGAGGAATAGAAGAGATCCCTGTTAAGGAATATCCTTTTAACGAACTATCATATTCAAAAGAACAAACACCTTCAGTTAAAGTCTTTTTTACACATAGACAATATAAATCTAGGTTAGTTGTTACTGGCTCGCTAAAATCGAATTTAGCCTTTGCAAACTTGCTTTCTAAATCAGTCCCGTCGTTATAAAGGGCTTTTAACTTGTCATCATTAAACGACGAATCTATTTCTTTTATTTTAGAACCGTCATACCAATCGCCACTAAAAACGTAACCCGCAGGAATTTTCGTCTCATCAATAGAAATCGGATTTATTGTTGAACCATGAGATACTTCCTTTATATGAGTTGTAGTTCCTTCGTGGAAAGTGACTTGTAATTTAGCGTAATCGAATTTAGGAATTAAAGTAACATTATGCTTAATGTGATTGACGTCTACTTTTTTGCCTTTAACTTCGTCATGAGTATTTTCTGCATAAACAGCAGCTTCAAATCCGGTGAAAACATATTTAATTCCGTCGATTGTCTTTTCTTTAACTTTAGGCTCAAAAGCTTTGTTATAAGTTACTTTATAAATATAGTTATCCCCATTTGTCTCGACTTCTTTGGCAAAGAATAATGCAGTATTTATATTCTTACCACCAAATGTAATGTTTTTAGGAATGGTTACATCGAATTGCTTATAGTCAAGGTTTTCATATATAGCTCTTATTTCATATGGGGCATCAATGTAATAGGTATTATTCCCAAAAGAATGGTCTTCAAAAGCATCTCCATTTTTACGTTTTATATCAAAGCGATGGAAACTAGCACTTTCATAATAATAAGGAAGGCTATCTTTGGTCATTCTAAAAGTAACCAGTGGATCTTTCACATATCTTTCATAAATTGAAATGGTATCATCATCAATCACGAAAGAATTCGCATATGTAAGATTTTCTGAATACACTACTTCTTTATCGTTAAAAATCTTGACTAGGTATTTGTTATATACCTCCTTAAAGGTGGCAAATACATCGCAAGAAGAAGCAAATGTAGCCTCATTGATATTTACATTATCAGTCGTATAGAATCCATTGAATTCATAGGTAAAATAACTTTCCGCTACTTTAGACGATTTCCTATAGTCATAATCTTTGTTCGTTTCGTCTAGATAAGTTAAAGACGGGACCGATTGTTTTGATGGATCTTTATCTTTTAGGATATATCCATAACCAAGGTATTTGGCTTGGGTTTTATCCCAAGAAGCTGGATTACTATAATCCATACCTACATAATCAGAATAGAAATCGATTTTATAGTAATCACCTTCATTTCCCTTTAATCCAGATCCGCTAGAAGAAAAAGAGCATGATATGAGAGTAAAGCTAGTTACTAGCAATAATAATTTAGAAAACAATTTGTTCTTCATGTAAAAATTATCGTTTATTTTTTTTAATTAGGCAAATTCTAATTATGTTGGTCACTTAAAAAGGCCGTTGCTATAAGTCCAATCTTTAATAGATAAGAAATCATCCCTATCGAAATATAAAGTCTTAACCCTCTTTATTTTGCTTTTTATATTGTTATTGAACCTTTTAATATCAGCAAAAGGATATGGGCTAGAATAAAACCTAGTTCCATTGCCTACTATAATAGCAATCGACAACTTCGAATTATTCTCATTATCGACAAAAAGAAAGCAATCGGTCATATCTTCTTTAGGGAAGTTCCTATCAAATCTTTCTAATGTCATATCAATAGCAAGCTCTGCTATCCTTGGGTCTTCTTTGTTTTCTAAAGAAAGTATCTTGTTAATTAAATCGCTAGGACTAGTCGCCCCATAATGCCTATATCCATTTGAATCCATTTGGGAATATCCAGGGATAACGTTGTAGCTAGATAGATTCTCTTTGCTATCTAGATAAATATAGAATTTATTTACTGGGTTAGTATAAATGCAGCTAGGAATAACCTTGCATATCTGTCCACAGGAAGAACATTTATAGGAAAAAGCAGATTTATTTAATATAGCCTTCCTCTCTTCGACCTCAAAAAGGCTATTGCAGCTAGTAAGGAGATTAATTTGTTCATGATGTCCACATTTTGGACAAGATACTATTGCAGTGTTATAACCCATATTTCTAACTCCATTATAAAACATAGATAAATAAATGGGATTAGAAATTAAAATGGACCAAGTTTTATTCTTGATCCATCAATAACAATTAGTTGTTTTCTTTCCTTTTCTTTAATAGGAATGTAACTCCTAGAATACTTCCAACTCCCATTAAGGAAAGAATAGATATTAAAGGTAAATTGGAATTAGAAGTTATTCCAAATATATTCGCCACTTGTAATACTAAACGCAACTTAATAAACGAAAGTTAAATTGTATGAC
>DAVZIW010000153.1:0-3188 GCA_052273085.1 Candidatus Alloenteromonas sp. | reverse complement strand
AATTAATCTCAATATATTTTTAATTCCTATCCTATATATATTTATATATCTATTCATATGATATTTTCCTATATAGAAAATATAAAAATATGACCATAAATTTTTATTATAGAAAAAGGAAAAAATAATAATTGTTTTTAACTTCCTTTTTAACTCGGTATATAACCAAATCTTTTGATTTTTCTAGAAAATAAGGCATTTTTTATGTATAATGGAATGGATTATAGGAAGGAATATTGATATAGATGGCAAGCTTTACCCCCGGTAGTTACGTATTCCATTTGCGTTGTGGAGTATGCAAAGTCGAGAATATTGCACCTTTGTCTGGTGATGACAGTGGTTCTCTTTATTATGTTTTAACTCCATTATTTGGAGAAGATAAGGGAAATATAGTCCGTGTCCCCCTTTCTAATCCTTCTTCTTTACGTGATCCCATAAACAAAGAAGATGCCGAAAAAATAATCGAATGTTGGCCTAAGGAAGATATCAATCATTATATTGTTGATTCCAAAAAGAGAAAGACTTCCTATGAAGATGCACTGAAATTAGGTGACATCAAGATTATGGCCCCATTATTAGTAGGTGCTAAACAAAGAAAGCAAAAGGATGGCCATTTAAATTCAATGGATGGACAATTCGTACATAGAGTTGAACCAATTGTCTATGGTGAACTTGCGTTGGCTCTTGGAGTGCCGATTGAGCAGGTCCCATCTATAATTGCTTCAAGAAGCTAGGCCATTAGGCCTTTTTTCTTTGGGCAAAATAAAACCCCAGCTTTCGCCAGGGCTATTAAAGAGATAAAAACCAAAATTAATGATTAGGCTTTAATGGAAGAATAAGTTCCATATAAGCTTAATAAGGCTCCTAAAAAGGAGAAGACTGCACCGCAGATTAATCCAGGACCAAGGGTTAATTCTTTAGTAGAAGTTAAAGAAGAAAGGTCATTGGTGGCTGCATACATATTTGGACCAAAGATGAATAAGACTCCAGCAGCGACTAAGGCAACTAGGGTGATGCCAAATCCGATTGTAGCGGATTTGCCTGGCAATAAAGAAGAAATTAAAGCTGTTAATGTTCCAAGTAATAACAAGGAGAAGGCGGTGATTAGCCCAGGAACCATGTTAAGCGATCTCTTTTCGCTTCCAAACATGATATAGAAGACATTGCCTCTAACACTAGCGGCTCCACCTTCTTTTCCGAAAGCGGTGGAAAATAGAACGAATATTGCTACTAAGGCCAATACGGTAGTAGCTAAGCCTAGAAATACATTAGTTTTTTTATTCATAAAAATGCTCCGTGAATAAATATACCCTCCCTTTGTCTATTAGACAATAAGAAAGGCGCTTTCTTATTTTCTATTGTTTTAACTCATTTTGCTAGAGAATATTTATTTAGCAGGCCAAATTTTTATTAAAAATGTTCATTTTCTGACCTAAATCTATTTAATTTGTAAATAATTAGCCTTTTTTAAAAGATTTAGTTTAAATATGTTTTTGTAAAACGTATTCTTTGCTATCATTTTTTGCGAGGAAAAAATAAATGAATAAATTCTCTAAATTTAAAGTTGCCTTGTTAGGGACTTTCTTTTCGCTTGGCTTAGTTGCATCTATTGGAATTAAAGGTGTTAGCGAAGCATCTGCAGTAGGTGAAGTAGAATCTATAACAGTTACTGATGTAATTACCGCGGATAGTTTGGGATTGACCGGGACTACTGGTTATCAGGATTTGAATGGCGTGTCTGTAAATAAGCTTTCATCTGCTCTTTATTCTGGAAAAGTCGCTAGAGATAAAACCACTGATAAAGAAGAGGGCATAAAAATGTCTAAGAGACAGCCTTACGGGCTTGTTTCTTCGGTATCGGGTGGAGTATTGAAATCCATTACTGTTGACTGGCTTAAAAACGCTGATGAGACTTTAAACGTTTATACGTCGGAGAAATCTTTTTCCGGTTCATCAGATTTATATTCAGATATAAAAGCAACTAAAACTATTGCCATAACCGCCGCCGCAGGCTCAAGTACCATTAGTTTTTCGGACGAAACCATCAAATTTTTTGGCATTGCTTCAGGCTCGGGAACGATTTATTTGAATAAAATTACTGTCGAGTGGGTTCCATCTGCTTTTGGAACTTTGGACAGTGTAACAGTTACAAATCCTGGTACTACTAGATATGTTGTAGGAGAAGCTTATTCAAAAGAAGGTTTGACCGCAATTAAAACCGACACGAATGGAAATCAAGCAAGTATCGATTCCACGGAAATCAAAACTAAATTAGATGGACATACATTCGTTGAATCTGATGTTCCTTCAATGACTAACGCTGTGACATATAACGGCAAAGAATCAACTCCGTTCAACATTGAGGTATATTCTAAATCATCATTTGAAAAGATAACTACTGCAAAAGAAGATTGGACGGGAACATATATTATTGTTTCTCAGAAGGGCGAGGACTATTTTGCTTTTGATTCATCGTCAGAAGACGTTGGTAGCAGCAAGAAAGTCACGAATGTCGACGGTAAGATTGAAGACGCAATTTATTTGTCAGTTAAGATTGAGAAGTATTTAACAGGTTACTCTATTCAATCCTATAATGGCGGTTACATTGGCCTAACATCTTTGTACACCCCAATGAAGGCATCTAAAGACAAACTTTTAAACTCCATTTCTTTTGATGACACCAACGGAATAAGTATTAACTGTCCTGTTACAAGCAAGGATGGAAAAACAACCGACATGTTTTTAAGATTCAATGACCGTTCTAACCAAATGTGTTTTAGATATTATGTAGCAGGAAACAAAATGGAGCCAATCTCCTTATACGAATACAAGGCCACTGAATCAACTCCTCTTACTAACTGGGCTAATCAAATAAACCATACATTAACCTGTGATAACGGGGTTAATCCACCTAATGTTGATACTTGGAACAATATCAAATCAACTTATTTCGATAACGTTATTAAAGCAGTGGATCTCGAAACCATTAGGAATGAAGTTGCTAATCCTAACGGGACAAACTTACAAAAGGCCTTGGCCAAATATGATTACATTGTTTCTAAATATGGCGATACACAATATCAGAACTATCTAGAAAGAAATATATCCATTGGAAAGGCGAATATATTTGGAACCCCACTTGTAATACTAAACGCAACTTAATAAACGAAAGTCGCATTTAGTCTTTC
>DAVZIW010000152.1:0-3258 GCA_052273085.1 Candidatus Alloenteromonas sp. | reverse complement strand
TTAGCAAATATAGAAACCCCATTCTTGCCAAATATAGTCATATGGGAAAACGGTTCATCAAAATTTTCTTCGACATGAATGACAATATATGGAGAATTTGTTTTGAATCTAATTCTTCCTCCAGCTGTATTCTTGGCTAGGAAGGCAACGTTTTCATTTATAGAAGCAGCAAGATCTTTTGGTAAACGACGGAATAAACCTTCTTCTTTAGAATAATAGACCCCATGGATAGAAAACGGTTTATTAAGAGCTGAATGCCACTTTATGTCGTTAGGACATTCAAATGTTGTATCGAAATTCTTGTCTACTTCATTGATTTTCATGTTTAATCCTTCTTTCTAGCTAATTACAAAGGAGCAATATAACGGTTTTATTCTAAGATTAGGTTTATTCGACTTCAATAAACTACCTACATTAAAAATCACCCTTATTGCTAAGGGAGATGTTTTAATTAATGAGTATTTATTCTTTTTCAACATTTAAGGCATTGCTAAGCTTTTCAATTAATTTATTCTCAGCAAGCCTAGATGCTTCTAATATGGTCTCGGTAAATGTAGCTGAATCAGATTTGCCATGGCATTTTAAGACTATTTTCTTGCAACCTAGTAATGGGGCACAGGCTTTTTTAGCGTAATTGAATGGTTCTTTTACTTTCTTTAATCCTTTTAGTTGAAGGAGTGCGCCTAATTTAGTGAAGATATTTTTATATAGGGCTTCCTTAAATAAATCAGAGATATAGTAGCAGGCTTCTTCTGTGGCTTTTAAGAAGACATTTCCCCAGAAGCCATCGCAGACAATAGCATCGGCTTCTCCTTTTAATACATGGTCGCCTTCGATATTGCCAACAAAATTGATATCGGCTTCTTTTAATAAATTGAATGTTTCTTTGGCAAGTTCGTTTCCTTTTCCTTCTTCGGAACCAACATTTAATAATCCGATTCTAGGATTTTCGATGCCGTTTAGCTTTAGATAAGTATCCGCCATCAAGGCAAATTGAAGTAAATATGAAGCTTTGCAATCCATATTCGCACCAACATCGACTAATCTAATTAATTTGCCAGTTCTAGTTGGTAATGTTGCCATTAAGGCAGGACGTTCAACTCCTTTTAATCTCCCTAAACGTAATACCCCTCCAGTTAATATAGCACCAGTTGGACCAGCAGAAACAAAAGCATCTATATCATCTCTTTTCCTAAGGTTTTCATATCCGACCGCTAAAGAAGAATCTGGTTTTTGTTTTAAGAATAAAGCAGGGTGATCGGTATTTAAAACAGCAGTAGGTGCATTGATTATCTCAACTCTATTTGGATCATAGTCATTGCCTAATCCGGTTTTGATTTCATTTTCATCACCTAATAAGACTAGATTAATGGATTTGTCTCTTTTCAAGGCCTCTCTTGCCCCTTCAATAGGAGCTTTTGGGGCTAAATCCCCACCTAGGCAATCTAACATTATCTTCATTTTTCTACTTCCTTTTTTCTTTTATTTAAGCATAAACGAATATAAATATAACTCAAATTAGTAAAAATTAGGTATAATCAACCACATGAATACTTCTTTTCTTAAAGAAAAAAGAAAACTAATAATCGCCGTAAGCATAATTTGCCTACTTTTCTCCTTAATTTCTATTATTGCTATTCCTTGTATTGAATATAACTATCTTAGATTAGGGTATGGGTTAAATTTGATATTTGCCCTAGCTTTCCAATTTTTCTTCTTTTTTCCACTTATTTGTAGATGTTACGAACATGAATTAAGCGAAAAAATAGAAAGATTCCTTAGAATTGGAGGAACTATATCGTTAGTCTTATTCTTCCTAATATTAATATATTTAGAAAGATATATAGATAAGGATTTAAGTAACATAACTTCTTCTAGCGAGACTTTATTGGATAATTCCGTATTTATATTCCTTGCCGGGATTGTTGCTGCGATTAAGATTACTTCAATTATCTTTGCTAGGAAGGGATTGCTTAGCAGACGATATGAGATATTTTCCTATATTGGAACAGTCGTATTAGTAATTATTAGCCTTGCTAGTATCCTTACTTTAGATAATGTTGCCTCTAATTTTGTTTCTCCAATTTCTTGTCTTTATATTCCTAATGCTATTTTTCTTATTGGATATGGATTTGGCCAAATAGGAATGATTAACAACAAGAAAATAAAATATCTTTTACCATTAGTATTTGTTTCCTTTATTGGCTTTGCCATTATAGGATTCTTGATTTAATAAATGAAAGAAAGAAGGGCATATATGGAAAAAAAGAAAAAGATGACCTCTTTTGGTGTGTTAAAAAAATATAGGGCTAAAGTAATACTTGCCCCTATATTAAAGGGAGTGGAAGTAGTTTGCGAACTTGTTACCCCTTTTATTGTCTCTGCAATTATTGACCAGGGGTTAAATGAAAACGGAAGTCATTTCCATGATAAGAATTACATCCTATATTCTTGCTTAATCGTATTAGGTCTTGCCTTTGTTGGTTTTTTTGCCACGATGATTACCCAATATGTTTCATCAAAGACATCGTCTGAATTTAGCTATGATTTAAAAAGAGAAATCTATTCCCATTTAAATTCATTAAGCATTGCCCAGGTTGAAGAATTTGGTAAAGCCAAGGCACTAAATTTATTAACTTCTGATGCTATATCGGTTCAAAATGGTGTCTTCATGCTTATGAGATTAGTAGTAAGGGCCCCATTTTTAGTAATTGGATCAATTGTTGCCTCTTTTATTATTTCTCCTTTAGCAGGCTTAATTGTCTTGGGTTCTTTGCTTTTATGTGCCTTAGTTATATTTTTGGTAATCTATCTAACTCCAAAGCAATATGCTGCGTTGCAACATAGCCTAGATAATCTAAATAGTTATGGTGATGATGATATTGTCGGTGGTAGGGTAATAAGGGCGTTTAATAAGGAAGATGAAGAAATATCTTCTTTTAAAGATGAGACTAGCAAATATAGGAAACAAGCTATATTGATTTCTAAAATCAATGCAATAATCAATCCTTTGACATTTGCTTTTGTAAACTTAGCCATCATATTAGTTATCTATATAGGCGCAAAAGATGGATTAAATTCTTCTTTATCGATTGGTGGAATAGTTGCCATCATGTCATTTTTGACCCAATCATTAGCGGCCTTAATTATGTTTACTAGGTTAGTAACATCTTTATCTAAAGCCTATGCTTCTAAAAAACGTATTGATGACTTCTTTGCTATCGAAGGAAAGATTGCTTCAGCTTCATCTAAGCCTCT
>DAVZIW010000151.1:0-3268 GCA_052273085.1 Candidatus Alloenteromonas sp. | reverse complement strand
TAGGGGAATATATATATATATATATTCCCCTATCTTTTAAATGAATATAAGTCCAGCAAAAAAATAGCTGACATTTAATCTGGGTTATGAATATTTAGTAACGGATTATTTGACAAAGCCATTGCAACAAATGGTATCCAAGCACCAAGTTCACCATTGATGACCGGCTTTTTTGCTATGTTGCCCAAATTGGTGAATGTTATATACCCTTTTGGTCAAATATAGATAGCCCCTATCAACCTAAATTTGCATGTCTACTTTATAGACAGAACTTCAAGATACCGTCCCATTCCCTATTGGGGTGAAAGGATGACATACATAAATGGGATCGAGGACATAATCGAAATAAAAAAGCATCCAGAGTTTAAGATGGTTCTCCATACCGACCAGGGGTCTATCTACTCCTCAAAGGAGTTCAATGAACTCTTGCCCGCCTATAATATCATGCATTCGATGTCTCGTGCAGGGACTCCGACGGACAATGCGGACGTGGAATCAATAAACGGCTGGATCAAGACCGAAATGTTCGCTGACTTCCACCTGAGTTCAAAGGAAAAGGTAACCGAGGAAATAGACGAATACACACTGTTCTTCGACGAAAGGAGTCCTGCATATTCCTTGAAATACATGACCAAAAAGCAATACAAGGATGCCTGCTACAAGAAGCAAGGATCTAAAACCTGAAATGTTGTGTCTACTTTTTGTTGGCTAGCGCATTTATAGTATTTCGTTTCGTTTGTGAACCAAAGAGTCAGTAAAGCACCTATCGCATTATCACTCTTATAAAAAGGCCTTGAAAACTTCAATTAGTTCATCCAAATCTTGAGTAATAGTTTCGTATACGATTGTATAGTCTGTCTTTCCATACTCATGGACTATGCCGTTTCTAAAACCCATTATTTTTCCCCATGGAATTTGACTATTTTCGGTTTTGAATTCTTTAGAAATGTCTTTAATGTTTTCGATAAGTTGGACCAACCTAAACATTATTGCATCAACCAATTCATCATCAGACATAAATTGGTCATATGTTTTATTTCCAATGTATCTTTTAATTATCTCAATGTTTTCTACTGCTTTTAAAGCAAAGTAGCGGTCATCTTTCTTATTATCCATATATTTTTATTCCATCCTTCATAATTTCATTAATTAGTTCTAGATTGCCATTTAAGGTATTAAACCTTATCAAATCAATCCTTTTATTTAATACATT
The DNA here is from genome assembly GCA_052273085.1 of Candidatus Alloenteromonas sp. Lineage (GTDB taxonomy): Bacteria > Bacillota_I > Bacilli_A > RFN20 > CAG-826 > Alloenteromonas. Next base: position 2,055 of record DAVZIW010000151.1, on the reverse strand, counting down.
TCTTATAGATTCGCTTAATCCAACAAACTTTAATCCAGTTAACGAAGTCGCAATACAAAGATCTACATCGCTATTATCTTTAGCGTATCCTTTCGCATAACTGCCAAATAAATAACAAAACTCAATTTCGTTTTTATAGTCTTTTTCAAATAAGGTTACTAATGCATTCTTGATATATTCCAGCGATAAAACGCCTTTGTCATCAGTAATCTCGTATTTATCAATCAACATTTTAATCATAGATTCACGTTTTAAAGAATTTCCATGCTCGTCACTACTTTCGTAACGAATATACGTTCTAACTGGAACATTAAGGGCTTTGGCCGCTTCGATTTGGGATAGATGATATTTATTTCTAGTTTGTAATAGATTCATATTTAAATTCCTAAATACATTCTACCAACTTTGGCATATAAACTCAATTGCAGTATGCCAATTTGGCATATTCAATTATTTATAACATGCCAATTTGGCATAATTGCTTGAAATTTTACTGCCAATTAATAAAGATCAATGATTTCCCATACTAATGCTAAGAACAATACTTATTTAATGTGAATCACCTTATTTAAATGTCACTTAATGGTTCAATGCGTTTTCTCACTCTCCTTTTTTATCGTTTGCTTTTCTATTCTTGCAAAAGTTCATCTCCATCCAAAATGCATTTAATTTCTTCTTTGACGTAGTTGATATCGCTACTAGAAAGAAGAGGGATTATCTTTTGTATTTGTTTTGTAGTCTTATTCCACCACTCTAGTTTTTCTAGAAGTTCAATCATCTCATCATCAAAACGTTTTCTTACTACTCTAGTGGGATTACCAACTACGACTGAATATGGAGGAATATCTTTCGCGATTACTGAATTAGCACCAATAATACATCCATAACCAACATGGACTCCTAACAAGAATGTAACGTTTTGCCCAATATAGACATCATTTCCAAAATTAATATCATCAAAAATTCTTTATATTTATTATAAACTGATGCTTCTTAGGCATGTTAACGGTCTTGTTTTACAAGTTAAAAGGTTCAATTCTTATATTATATTCATTCTTGTCGATTTTAATTTTATTAATTGGTGTCGTTAATTCTAAAAGCTCAAAATTAGATAAAAAATCTTTTAAATTATTTTCACTCCAATTTGCTCCGCAAATAATTTTCGAAGGTGTAAAACCGCATATATTTGCATCAATTTGTTTATCTTCTATATTCTTATAATGAATAAATATTACTCTATATTCGTCTTCATAACTCCATATCTCATTTTTAAAAGATAATTGCATGAGTTCCGTAATTAAAAAAGCAATTTCCTTTGTTACTAAATAATTTAAATACGAAATATATTTAACTTTAGGTGTTTGTTCAACATAATTTACTTTTGTTATGAATGCACGGCATTCTTTGTTTATGGTTTTTTGGTTTTGATTTAATGTAAAATTTTTAAGCACATCTATAGGATATTCAAGACAAATACCGTTATTGGAATTGCCATAATGACTCCACATTAAAGCATTATCGGGATGAGATGTTAAACTTAATATGCGTGCAAAAAAGTTATTTAAATAGTCTTCTTTTATGTCATCTAATTTTTTGCTTATTGTTGGATTCTTTAGACTAAAATAGTTTCGAATTTCTTCAAAAACTTTTTCTTTATCAAAAACATCTAAATTACGGCTTTCGTTTAAAATTTTAATCTCTTCGAAAATAGCTGTTAGTTCTTGACTTTTAAATTTATCAGATATTAATGCGTAGCTGTATAAAGAAAATAGACAATTTGTGCCATCATATAGGTCGTTTAGCTGTTCAGGAGTAGAAAAATGAGCAGTTCTATTTTTTAAACCATCAATTACCCATCTATTCCTTATTTTGAAATAAGCACCTTCTATGGATTTGTTTTCATCAGAAATTTCATTTTTATCTTTAATATTAACATTATTAAAACTTAAATACTTATATAAAGGTAAGTTCATTGTTTTATTATATGTTTTTATAACATCCCCCACTTGTAATACTAAACGCAACTTAATAAACGAAAGTCGCATTTAGTCTTTC
>DAVZIW010000150.1:0-3301 GCA_052273085.1 Candidatus Alloenteromonas sp. | reverse complement strand
TTTGAATTTATCTAGAATCGGTCCGAGTTTATTAACTTGATGGCCAATAGAAATACCTTTTAAGGAGAATCTATCGGGGTTAGCAAAAATTATATCAAGGCTTTGGGTTCCTATTGAACCACTCGCCCCAAGTAAAAGGATATTCTTCATATAAAGAAATTCCATCCATTCGCAATAAAGACGACAAGTAATGAAGCAAAAATAGCACAGAAGCTTAAAGAATCAACTCTATCTAAGACTCCTCCATGGGCCTTTAATAAAGTTCCATAATCCTTGATGTTGAAATGTCTTTTAATCAAGGAGAAAGTAAAATCTCCTAAATCTCCAACTAAAGGAAGGGTAAATGATAATAAGACTACCCACCACCAATCTTTACTAAAATTGAAAATAGCAACAGAAGGTAACATCGAATAGCCAAAATAATCAGCAAGAATAACGAATGTGAAGCCACTTAAACCACCTAGAAGCCATCCACCAAAAAATCCTTCCCAAGTCTTATGGGGAGAAATTCTTTCGTTCATATGATGCTTGCCAAAGAACATTCCAACAAAATAGGCAAATGTATCATTCATGATGCAAGTAAAGGCAACAAAAATAAAGAAAACTGTTGAACCCCAATATTTAAATGCACCTGTCTTTGTATCAAAGCCATGATCAAATGTCTGGAAAGCATAGAATGGATAGAACCTAATGAATAATAAAGCCTGGAAGCCGATTCCAATGAAAAGAGACATGCCAAATAAATACATGATGCCATTAAAATCGAATTCCTTATGTATTATTCCAATAAAACAATAAGAGAAGAATGAGATAATAACCATATAAACGGAAACGGATATTCCCTTGAAACTGTTCTCTAAACTAAAATGCCAATCCGCTAACATTTCATTCTCGGCATAAGCTGCATAAGAAGCTAAATTACCTTTTATGACAAACCAAATGAAATAAGAAATAACTGTAATGTATGTAATCAAATATACATACCACGAATACTTCTTCCTTGTAGAATGGATCATTTCATAAATTGCAAATAATAAAAAGACGAATATAAAAGCGAAATAGAAATATCCGCCAAGGAAAATACAAGGAACAGCTAGGGCAATTAAAGTTAGAGCCACTATCACCCTACTAGTCAATGATGCTTTCTTTGTTTCATCTAAATGATTTATCTGCCTATTCATTTTTTAATCCCCCATAACGCCTAGATCTTCTTTGGTAACGCTCAAGACATTCATAGAATTCTCTTTTCTTGAAATCAGGCCACTTGACCTTAGTAAATACAAATTCGGCATAAGCATTTTGATAAAGAAGAAAATTCGATAACCTTTCTTCTCCTGACGTCCTAATCATTAAATCAACATCAGGAAGGGAAGCGGTATATAGATATGAACTAAAAGACTTTTCATTTATGTCTTCTAATTTTATCTTGTCTTCCTTGTATAAAGAGGCAATTTGCTTACATGCCCTCACTATTTCATCTCTTCCACCATAATTTAGGCAGACATTGATAACGTATTTATTGTTATTTTTTGTTCTTTCGATGGCTTCTAGGCAAACTTTCCTAGTTTGTTCCCTAATCCTAGATAAATCCCCGCTAATGATTAACCTCGCACCTTTAGAATCGATATAATCAATTTCTTTATGGAAGAATTCTTCTAGATAATCCATTAAATGGTCTATTTCTTCTTGAGGTCTATTCCAATTTTCAGTTGAAAAAGCATAAAAAGACATTACCTTGATGTTTTGTTCCATGCAGGCATCAAATATACCAATAATCCTCTTGCAGGCCTCATGATGACCGAAATGCCTTGCTAAACCCCTTAGTTTAGCCCACCTGCCGTTGCCATCCATAATGAAGGCAACGTGATTGAGTGGTTTTTCTAGTTTAAAATTCTTGTAGTCGTTAATCATTATTCTAAATTATAAGCATAAACTTTATTTAATAAATAAAAATCCCTCCGAAGAGGGATAAAATTTTACACAACCTACTAGATTGTCATGATTTCCTTGCTCTTATTGGCAACGATTTCATCAACTTGCTTATTAAATGATTCGACTTCCTTTTGGATTTCTTCCTCGACTCTATCTTTATAATCATCAGACATTGAATCATCTTCTTTTAGTAAGGAAAGATAATCTCTTCTGATATTACGGATAGAAACTTTGGCTTCATCACCCATTGCTTTGGCTTTCTTAGCAATATCTTTACGGAGATCTTCGGTCAAAGCAGGAACAATAATTCTAATTCCATCAGCTTCAACTTGTGGATTAATCCCTAGATTTGCGGCAGAAATGCCAGCAGCAATAGCCTTTAAGTCTTCTCTAGAATAAGGCTTTACATAAAGTTGTCTTGGCTCAGGCATGGAGATAGAGCAAAGGGATGAGATATCCATCTTCTCTCCATAATAGTCACACTTGACTCCGTTGAGCATGGAAGGATTAGCCCTTCCTGATCTTAATTTTGCTAAGCCAGACGTGAAAGATTCGATAGTCTTTTGCATCTTCTCGCTAGCTTCTAATGTGTATGCGTCCATAAATTACCTCACTTATATATTCTACTATTCTTTTGTAATAGTTGTACCTAACTCTTTATCAGTTAAGACTTTCATGAAATTAGACATATCATCCATATTGAATACACGAATGACAACATCAGTATTTTCAAGCATGGCGACTGCTGTTAAATCCATGACACCGAGTTTCTTTTCAACTATCTCACGGAAAGTTATCTTCTTGATTAATTTAGCATCTTTATTGACTCTAGGATCAGAATCATAAACCCCATCAACACCATTTTTGGCCATCAATATGGCATCGGCATTTACTTCCAATGCTCTTAATGTTGCTGTAGTATCGGTCGTGAAGTAAGGATTACCAGTTCCACCTGCAAAGATAGTAACCACTCCCCTATCTAAATAGGCAGCAGCCTTCCTTCTAATATAAGGTTCACATACTTGAGGGACATTAATTGAAGACATTACCCTGCATTCAATTCCGATTTCTTCTAATGAAGATTGGATGGCCAAGGCATTCATAATGGTTCCTAACATACCCATATAGTCAGCTGTAGAATGTTCAATGCCAATCTTTTCGGCTAGACGTCCTCTCCAGATGTTGCCAGCCCCGACAACAATGCCAACCTGGGTACCTGTATCTAGAGTTTCCTTAACGACCTTAGCAACGCTTTTTAATTTATTAGCATCATAAATAAGCGAATTCTTTGGGTCGGAAAGAGATTCTCCAGAGAGTTTGATAATAACGCGTTTATACATACTTTCCATGAATTTTCTCCGTTCCTTAT
>DAVZIW010000149.1:0-3306 GCA_052273085.1 Candidatus Alloenteromonas sp. | reverse complement strand
TTTTCAAATGCTTTAAACCCAATCCATTCACTACCAGTAATTCCTTCAGTTAATCTAAAATCCTGGAATGCAATAGCTAGACCAAAATATGGGGCATAATAGAATACGGCCAAAAATAGCAACGATGGCAAAAGAATCAAATACAATGATTTATATTTGCAGATTCTTTTCCATGTATTGCTAGAAAAGAAGCTCTTAAGTCCTAATTTAAAATAACTAGGTTTCTTACGTTCTACCTTTTTTCCATAAATAGAGGAATCACTTGTTTCCATAGCCATTTATCCTTTTGTAGTATTTCTTTCCCCTAAGATAGAAATAGACGAAGAAAGAAGCAATCAATCCAAATAGAACAACTGCCCCTGCAATAATAAATCCTAACGAAACAGGAGACATGCTTTGATTAAAAATAACGAACCCATATGCGCATAAACAGTCTTTTTCGGTAATGGATTCACTATTTTGTCTAATGATTGAACATGCAACATATGAGGTGGAAACACTGAAAGTAGAAGAATCGATTATTTCCATATCCTTGCCAGCATAATAAGTAATATTGCCAGGTAAGGAAATAGTTATTTTCTCTATATTCCCAATCGCTTCATCTAAGGCAATGAAACGGAACACAAATAATTTGGTATTTGATTCAGCATTTAATCCGTTTTTCTCTAAAAATTCTTCAATCTCACCAGGGTTATTCCCGTTAATATCTTTAAAAGACAAAGAGCTAATCTTGTTAGGACGACTTCTATCAATACTTATTTGTCCTCTTTCTCCTTCAAACGAAGCAGAAGATTTGTAAGACCAAGTTCCGTTGACTAGTCTTTTAACCAAGTTATACCTATCCGAATCGATAACAGAGAAATTAGACAAGGAGGATATATCAAATTCCCCTGCGCCTTTTATCTTGTCAATTCTTCTTAATTTGGCAGAAAGCGAATAACTGTCCTCGCTATTTTTTGTTAAGGACTGATATTTAACGAAATCATTATCGCCGCTAATGGAATTAAAACCATTGATATATTTTTTACAGTTATCTTCGACTTCTTCTATGGTTTTGCTAGATTCTATTCCAATTGATATATCCGATTTCCAATCATGGCCAATGGATAAATCCATTTGGTTAGGTAAGGATGATACATTTGTCCCGCAAGAAGAAATAGAAAAAGATACTATTGCCATTAGGCAAGTCATGAAAGTGGCAAAGAATCCTTTTCCTTTTTTCATTTACCTAATCCTTTTTTCATTTTTCCTATCAAAGAAATATAACTTTTTGCTATCGAATTTAATTTTTATGTTCTTGCTATTGATTAAACCGATTACGGCATCGCTTTTCATAACGACTTGGGAATTGGACAATTTCAAATGGCTTAATACCTGATCGCCTAAAAGCTCAGAGAAATCGCAATAAACAGGTATGGAACCATCATCATCTTCATTAGCAATAGAGATAGCCTCTGGCCTTACTCCTAAGATGAATTCATCGTTATTTTCGTTCTTAAGCAACTCAATATTCTCTTGATTGAGCTCTATTTTGCTACCGTCTTCAAAGCTCACATCCTTCCCATTGAATTTTACATTTAAGAAATTCATGGATGGCGAACCGATAAAACTACCAACGAATACATTGTTAGGATCATCATATACCTCACTTGGTGTTCCGATTTGTTGGACATAGCCATCTTTCATAATGACAATCCTGCTAGCCATAGTCATGGCCTCGGTTTGGTCATGAGTTACATAAATTGTTGTAGCACCTACCCTTTCATGGATTTTGATGATTTCTCCACGTGTCTGTACTCTTAGTTTTGCATCTAGATTAGAAAGAGGTTCATCCATGAGGAATACCTTTGGTTTTCTTACTATTGCCCTTCCTAATGCAACTCTTTGTCTTTGACCGCCAGATAGGGCAGATGGTTTTCTAAATAAATACCTAGTCAAATCAATGGTTTTTGCAGTTCTATTGACTTCGTTATCAATTTCTTCTCTAGTTAACTTCCTATATTTAACTAAAGGTACTTCGTTACTTTTTAGATATTCGATACGGTTATTAAGAGATTTGAGCTTCTCTTCTTTTTCCTTAATCAAAGAAAGCAATGAATTACGATAAGGAGAATCTTCGACATAATATTTATCTAAATCCTTCTTGTTTTTAGATATTTGCTTATTGAGTTTCTTTACTTGCTTTTGATAAGAATCTATTAACCTCAAGTCAATGCCTATAACCGGCTCCTGAAGAGATTCAATCTTTTCGTTATTTGCAAAAATCTTCTCGTAAACTTCATTACGTTTGTCTAGTAATTCGGAAGAGTTTTGTTCTCTCATAAAAAGTTTGTCGTATTGATGCGCTTCCGCTCTTAAGGCTCTATTTTCTTCTTCGATCTTATCGATTTCAGGATTTTTCTTATAGACAGGTCTATATGAATTTCTTAATTTCAAAGAAAAAGCCATATTGTCATAAACGGTATATTGAGGATAAAGGGCATAGCTTTGGAAAACCATGGCCATGTTCCTGTCTTTTGAAGGGATATCATTTATTAATTCCCCATCTAGATAAAGTTCACCACTGCTAATATCCTCTAGCCCTGCAATCATTCTTAACGTAGTAGACTTTCCACATCCGGAAGGGCCAACCAAAACAATGAATTCCTTGTCTTTTATTTCAAGATTAAAGTCAAAAACAGCCTGGACATTATTATCATAAATCTTATTGATATTGATTAATTTCAAAACAGCCATAACTATTCCTCGTCAAAATTAGACTCCTGATAGGTCGAAAGACCCTTGTGATAGATGCTTTTATGGTACTTCTCATTAAGTAATTTATCATATGTAGCTATTGAAAATAATAGAAAAACAAGGTAGAAAAATGGAAAAATTAACACTAATAAGAACATAATTATTAAAATTTTTACCAACGGAAATGGCAATAAATTGATATATTTTACAAAATAAATAGTTAAACCAAGCAAAATCGATACAAAAAATGTAGATAAAGTAACCCTGAATGCATTTGAAAATCCAGAAGATATTTTCATGTTATACAAAGTATGATTAGCCGTGAAATAGAATAAAGTTGGCACAATCAACAAGAAAAATAAAACAAGCAATATACCTGCAAGAATATTGAAGCCAACACTATTTAATAAAGTTGAATAGTTACATAAGAAGTTAATAATAAGCTTTATACAGCCATAGATAGACCATGCTAAAACATAATATTTCGAATTTGTTTTGATTCCTTTTTTAAAATCGTATTTAAATAAAACACCTTCTCCATATATCAAGTTTCTAAAAACTATTGAATAC
>DAVZIW010000148.1:0-3332 GCA_052273085.1 Candidatus Alloenteromonas sp. | reverse complement strand
AATCCTCGAGTTTTACAGGTGCATTGTTACCAATCTTCTCATAATAGCAATTATCATCATATAACATTATGATAGAATTATTGATGTTTTAGAGGTGCGGATATGATTTTTGAAAATAGCAATGGTTCTCTGAAAACTATTCCTTTAAAAGAATTCAAATTAGAGAAAGATATTCAATCTTTGGTAGAGAAGAATATGAGGTCTCTTCTGGGGTATGAGTTTTTAGGAACTGAATTTCCTATTGAAGGCTTTAGATTTGATTCAGTGGCTTTTGATAAGGAAAATAATTCTTTTGTAATAATTGAATATAAAAACAGAAAGAATGAAGCTTTAGTTGACCAAGGACTCGCATATTTAAATACTTTTTTGAGAAGAAAAGCGGACTTTGTCCTTCTATATAATGAAGTCAAAAAACAGTCTAAATTAATTAAAGACTTTGATTGGTCACAAACTAAATTAGTTTTCATATCGCCTAAGTTTACTTCTTATCAACTCAAGTCTGTAGCGTTTAGGAATTTCGCCAATTTTCACTTGTTTGAGATCAAGCAATATTCTAATGGGATGATAAACTTCGAAGAAAAAGAAGTGGAGAGAGACTTCGATGCCAATCTACACGGAAAGGAAAAAAGTGAAGCTGATTTGATTGAAAAGGAAATAGACACATATACGGAATCCGAACATTTGAATAAGGCCAACGAAGAAACTAAAGATCTTTATGGCTTATTAAAAGAAAGAATCCTTGAATTAGGCGATATAAAAATAGTTCCAAAGAAAATGTATATTGCTTTTAAAGCAGCCACTAATGTATGCGATGTTGTTATAAGAAAAAACGATATTTTGTTAATGCTAAATTTACAAGAAGGTCAACTGAAAGATAACGATAAAGTCTGCAGGCTGATGAAGAAAGACGGAAATAAAATCGGTCATTGGGGAAACGGAGATTACCAAGTCTTACTTAAACAAACGGAAGAACTAGATTATTTAATGACTTTAATAAGACAATCATATAAAAAGAATTCCTAAATGCTTTTTTTGAAATCATTGACGCCTATAAATGGCTATTTTTAGGCATTTATTAATGTTAAAATACCCTTGATAAAGGAGTAAAAATGAAGAAATCCATCTTACTTGTACCTCTACTTGCTTTAGGAGGTACTCTTTCTAGCAATATAAATATGATTGAAGACACTAATCCATCCATTAATGAAGAAATTAAAAAGGTAGATTCTAATGAAGGAATAACAGCTATTACGATGAAAGAATTCACTGAATTCCTATCTACAAAGAAAGAACATTATCCATTATCGGATGAATTTATTGAGAAATATCAACAAACTAGCGGGGGTTATCTAGATACCGCTAGAAATATGGGCTTATTAGTAGATAAAGAACAACATGAACCAAACCAGAAATGGCATTTCTTCACTTCATGGTTTGATGCTTCTATTGCAGATGGGACTGTTAGACTAACCGATGATCCTAAAAATGTTGTTTATAATAGGCTACTTTGTCCTGAATTATTATTATGGATATTCGAAGCCAGTGGGGTTAATCCAGTTAAAGTAAGAAAAGCAAAAGAAGTTGCAGAAACTGGTAAAGCAAGTGGGACTAGAGTAGCTACGATTGCTAGCAATATGAGAAAAGAAGTTCCATATGAAGATATCTATAACAATGTAGTTAAGTATCTAGAGGCTAAATAAGATGAAAACAAAGAATATAGTTTTAATATTATCCTCTTTATTTTTATTAAGTGGATGTAATGGGAGTGAACCTTCTTCTAGCGAATCCGATTCTACTTTTGACGATGTAGAAGATTCATCTAAAGTAACTACTACAGAAGAAAAAACCACCGAAACAAATACAACATCAAGTGAAACTCCTTCAACTGAATTGGCTTCATCTACATCGATTTCTAGTTATCTAGATTATTGTAAAGTAAGTGTAATTGAGAATAAGGATATAGAAATAAATGGATTAGAAACTTCTTATCAAGAAGGAACTAATGTAACTTTTACTATATCCATATTAAATAATACTAAGCAATTAAAAGAAGTCAGGATGAATGAAGAAATATTGGCTTCTTCTAATAATATTTATTCTTTTATCATGCCTAATATAGATGTAACTATAGAAGTCATATTAGTTGATAAAGAAGTAGAAGAAAAATATTCTACTGCCTATAACATCAAATATGATTTAGGCACGAGAAAGACTGCTAAAAAGGTAGAAACTAGCGAAGAATTATATTCATGTTTCCAAAAGGGTGATGATAATTTAAATATAATCGAATCCATCTCTTCTTTTGAACTTATTTATGGAGGTGGCAATGGGGGCAAGGGTGAAACAAGTTGGCATAAAGGGGATATGCTTAAATTTGGTACCACTAGTGTCAATGGATATCTATCCTTATCCTTAAAGAAACAAGTTAACAAAGTCAAATTGACTGGCTATGTTTATGATCAAGCCTGCAAATTAAAAGTAGGTGATATAGATGGAACTAATGTAAAAGAAGAAACATGTTCTTCCATGAATGAAGTATCTAAAGATATAGTTAATTCTAATTCAGTAACTAGCCTTGAAATTGAATTTGAACCAACTTCAAACTTAAAGATAGAGACATTAAATAAGAAACCATTATTCTTAACTTCTATTGAATTTGGCTTATCTGGAATTGATGCGAATAAATATAGCGTTACCTGGAAAAATTATGATGGATCTATCTTAAAAGTAGATAATGATGTAATCGAAGGAAGTATTCCAGTTTATGAAGGTAAAACTCCAACTAAGCCAAATGAAGGAGATAAAGCCTATAAATTCATAGGATGGGAACCTGAAATTACTAAGATATATCAAGATAGCGAATACACCGCTAAATTTGCTGAATTAACATATAAAAACCCTGAGATTGATTATTCTCCTATCCTAAGTAGTGATTCTAAATATATCGAATATGGATTTTATCCACAAAGCCATGTCAAAGATGAAACTCTTATTTCTAGATTAGAAGTAACATCAACTATAGCTTCTAATGGATATTATGTTCTTGATAATGAATTCTATATAAAAGAAACCGCTAAAGTATTTAATAACGAGAAATATGAATTTAATGATGGGACATCTATTTCTAATGGCTCTTCATATTGGTTTAAATGCGAAAGAATCAAATGGAACATCATTAATAAAATAGATAATACATATACCTTATTAGCAAACTCTCTTTTAGATACATCTATTTATTATAAGGATTATGAAAATAGATCAATTAATGGTAAGGATATCCTTCCAAATGATTATTCTTATAGCAACGTTAGATCTTTCTTGAATAATACTTT
>DAVZIW010000147.1:0-3386 GCA_052273085.1 Candidatus Alloenteromonas sp. | reverse complement strand
GCAATATAAAAATCCCCTAAGTTATTCGCTTGGGGGGATTATTTTTTCATTAGATTTTTTCGATTTCAGAGAAATCAACATCGACTGGAGTAGAACGTCCAAAGAAGACTGTTTCGACTCTGCAAGCACCGGTGGCTTTATCGATAGAAACGATTTTGCCTTCGGTTCCTTCAAGAGGTCCGTGGATAACCTTGACGCTATCACCGACAGCATAACGGTCATACATAGATTCGTCGACCATACCCATCCTCTTAAGTACTGGTTCGATTTCCTCCCTGGTAACTGGGGTTGGCTTTTGTCCGCCACCGCTAGATCCAGCAATACCAGTAACACCTGGTGTATTACGGACGATATACCAAGATTGGTCGGTCATGATCATTTCAACAAAGATATAGCCTGGATAGAGGTTGATTGTCTTTGTCTTTCCAGTTGGAAGTCCATCTTTTAAGACTGGTACTTCTTGTTCACAAACCAAGACACGGAGAATTAAATCCTGCATGCCCATGGTATTTATACGTTTTCTAAGATTATCAGCAGTCTTAGCTTCGTGCATGGAATAAGTGGTTACGATATACCACTGCTTTTCGCCTAAATTTGTTGCAGCCATTATTATTTACCTCCAAAGGCATTCCTTAATTGTTGGATAAGAGATCCAGCCGTTAAATCCTCCAAGGAGAGGAATATGGCGGCAAAGGCAGCTATGCAAAGAACTACTACCAATGTTGGTAATAAGACTTCGCGCTTTGGCCAACGTACACGTTTGCCTTCTTTGACAACTTCTTTTGTATATTTGATTGGGTTCATCGTTGTCTCCTTTACTTACTTTCTTTATGAAGGGTATGCCTTCCACAATGCTTGCAGTACTTATTCAATTCAAGCCTGGTTGTCTTATCTTTGCTTTTATATACAGCGTAGTTTCTACTTAGACATTCACTGCAAATCAAAAAAACCTTTTCCCTACCCATATTGAATAACCTTCAGCGTCAATAACTTTAATAGTCAATAGCTCTCTTGTCAATTAAAATCAACAAAATGGTAGCGGTTTTATAACCATAGGTTAATAAGCGTTTTAGAATGCTGCTAATGACATGGTCTAAAGAGATCTTTTAAACAATAGCAGACTACCGTGCAAACTATTCATTAAAGATGCAAAATACGTAGAAGTAACCGCCAATAATCAACCTACCCAAAAGTTTATTGTTTTCAATTAGTGGTGAAATATCAATGCTTAAGGAAAAATAACATAAACTCTCGTCGGTAATTCTTTCTAAATTTCAACGAGTATTTTCAATGTTTGAATAAACATAACTATTTAAGTCATTTGGCGACCCATTATAAGAGATAACATAAGGAGGCGTTTCTCCTGGTTTGTTTAGTTTACTCCACAATTCATCGATGCTCTTTATTTTTTCCCTAGTAAGAACGCAAAATTTTCCTTTGATAATCATCGATCCTTTGTCAGTGCTGTAAGATTCAAGGGCTATCAACCAAGTATTATCGTTTGTCTGAACATAAGTTCCATCAAACTTTATTTCTTTCATTGTGGCAGGTTTCTTGTCTTCCGTATTCTCTAATTGAGTATTATTTGAAATGTCACCGCAACTAACCAATTTAAAAACACCTAGTAAACAAGCAACTAACGATTTAATTTTTTTCATTTTCCCCTCTCAATAATTGTCCCCAGCAAATACAGGCTTGCCCGTAATCAATGTTTGTTGGTGAAAATTTTTATACACTATATTGTGCAAACCTAATAACTCTAAAACAAGTAAATCTAACAAAGTGTTATTTATTATTGGTAATGTAACAGCGCTTCAGAGCAGATATTGCTCAAACCGTATTATATTGCATTAGACTATGTTTTTATTTTTGCAATTTTATTTTAGTTCTATAGTATTTATCGATACTAATCCCTAATATAGACGCAGCTTCTTTAGGACTTATTTCTTTTTTCTTAACCTTTGACAAAAGTTCTAGAAACTTCATTTCGTCTACACTAATGGGTTTCCTTCCCCTATATCTACCACTATTCTTGGCTTCTAATATACCTTCTTTTTGTTTTTCTTTTCTAAGTTCATATGACCTTGAATATAAATCCATGAAGATGTCATGAAATATTTTGCGATTGCTATCATTGATAGTCTGATTATTTATAACAACATCATTACCAAAACAAATCTCTTTAAGGATCTTTTTTAATAATGATGCATTCGTATCATGGGTATCTTTATCCAAAATCACTGTCTTTTTCTCTTCATAAGGAACGACAAATAATTTATCTCCGGAATATCGTTCTTTAGTTCTTATTAAATATTCAATTGGATCCATATAATCCATATTCACCTTTTCAAGAAGCTCAAAATAATCTTCTCTTCTTGGAGATGGGACTCTTTCGGAAATAAAAACTGGAATCCTATTTTCCCTAATATATTCCTCTTTCTTTAAATCCAAGTTCAATCCAGGTATGCCTTGAAAATACCAGGAACTAATCAATTCGCTAACCGCGTAATTTGGCTTAAAGACATATTTAAAAGAACCATCGCTATTCAAGTAATAGAAAATATCAGCCACCCTATAAATCAAGTCAAATTGACCAGCAATGCAAATTATTCCTTTAGATGTATACGTTTTCATATCTATCTTTTCACCAACTTCTTGTATGAGTACTTGATTATTTTCTCATATCTATTTTCGATCATTGTTTTATAAAACTTTTTATGGATATCGCTAATAATGTCAATATCATCAATAAGTTTGTATATTTCATCTAAATTAATAATTGGGTATATCTTTAATAATGCTTTATTTATTTCTTCAAATTGCAAAGAAGAAATAACCTCAAAATAAGAGCTCTTGTTCCCGGATAATTTTATCTGTGATGTTGGAAATTTATATACCCTCATATTAATTTGTTCTTCATCATTCATAATTTTTAGCATTTCATCTTCATCTGCTAAATTTGGGAAAAGGCAAGACCCATTATCGAAAATAGGGGCTGCACAATATTTATTATCTTTCTTCAAGAATCCCCAATTACCACCATGACGGTCAAAATTCCCAAGAAAAGCATCTACAATGTACATTTCAAAAAACAGGGAAACAGTCTCTTTAACATTGGTTAGTTTCTTATTAGCTATCAAGAGTTCAACAATATCTTTATAACTATATTGATATTGCTCCTTATCCTCTTCAATTGTAGATTCACCTACATCATTAAAAGGCACGAATTGGTATCCACCGATGACAAAATCTTTGCACGCCACCACATTCTCGCCCTTATAAGTACCAAGAAAAGTATCTTGGCAAGCAAAACCAAGCATTTGATAAATGTGGCTCCCTAAATATTCCGAAATAGTATTGTATCTAGTTCCAAATGGGGTCTTCTT
>DAVZIW010000146.1:0-3454 GCA_052273085.1 Candidatus Alloenteromonas sp. | reverse complement strand
AATACAAGAACGATGATTTCGGCTTCACGTTCATATTTTATAGAAACCCTAATTTCCTGAATGATAAGATAAATGATAAGATAAATGACAAGATAAACGAATTGGATGAAATTATTCTTTCTGAAATTAGAAACAATAAATATATAACTATTCCTGAATTGGGAGATGAAATAGGCAAATCAAGTACTACTATTTATCGCCATATTGAGCAATTGATAAAAAAAGGCAAGCTTAGAAGAATTGGATCTAGAAAGACTGGATATTGGGAAATATTATAGATTTGATGAAGGATAAAGAATGCTTCAAGGTGATAAGATAAGTCATCTTACCCGAGCTTGTTATCCTGCTTTGTTTTGGGTTTATAAAAGTAGATTAATAGATATATAGTTGCTATATTTATTTTCATGAATATATTTTTTCTTGCTACAGATAGAGAAGCCTATTACATAAGAAGGGGTGCGAATGTAATTAATAAATATAAGTGCCCCGGATTTGATATTTTTGAATTAGAGAAGAACAAGAAGCATATAGGTTTAGTTATTACTAATATTGGCAAAGTCCATGCCGGGGCTGCTTTAGTGGCTGCTATTAATATATTCGGCAGGAACAATAATTTCTTTAATGTAGGTACTTCAGGTAGCCTAGATAAAAATGTTGCGGATATATTTGGTATTGTTATAGGCACTAGCTTTGTCCAATATGACATTGATACAACTCCAATTGGAGATCCATTAGGCATGGTTAGCGGACCTAATATGGTTTATTTCCCATCTTCAGATAAATTAAATAAATTAATCGAGAATGGATGTAATAAATTAAATAAACCATATTCCTATGGGATTATATCTACTGGGGATAAATTCATCGCATCAAAAGAAGATAAGGATTTTATTAAATCCAAATTCAATTCCCTTGTAATAGAAATGGAAGCTGCTGCAATAGCAGAGATGGCACATGCCTATAAGGTTAATTTCTCTTCTTTTAAGGTCATTACCGATGTTAATGACGAAAGTGAATATTTTGCTAATTTCAAACCTGCAGTCAAACTAGTGGGGGAATTAGTCTGGGCAATGTAATAATTAATACACATCCATTGCTTTTCTAAATTTATTTTTTGCAAATAACACAAAGCCAGTTTTTTCTATTCTTATCTATTTTTATATCGGTAAAGCCGGCACTTTCTAAAGGTTTTCTGATTTGCTCGGAATTATATATTTTCATTCCATCTATAATCTTGACCCATTTTTCATCTTTAGGATTTTCTCCGCTAACTTCATTGCAAATCATAAAAGTCCCATTTGGTTTTAAAACTCTATGTACTTGCTTAAATGCTTCAAGGATATCAGGCCAGAAATATATTGTTTCAAATGCCGTTATTAAATCAAAAACGTCATTACCAAAAGGCAGGTCCATAACGTTAGCTTGCAAGATTTCGCAACGCCTATTTTTCATTCCTGCCTTATTTTTCTTTTTTGATTTAATTACACTGATTTTTGAATAATCGATCCCAGTTACTTTGCCATAAGGGACTCTTTCTAATAATCTTTTTACATTTGCCCCGCCTCCGCAGCCAATATCTAGGCATATAGAATTATTTTTAATCTCTATATTGGCAAATCCCCATTTAGCCATAGATGAATGTCCTATATTCATCATATTTACCATGACTTTTCCGCCTATTCCTTTTGGTTTACAAGTATTTTGAAAGAAAGACATATATAATTCTCCTCTAATAGTTAAGTATTATTAACTCTATTGTATCACGTTCTTGGTCGTTACTAATAATTTTAAAAATAAGACGATGATTGATAATTAAAAGAAATTGAAGCAGTGTCTTAAAATATATTTAATCAATGAGTTATTAATCTAGCCTAAACGATCAGCATGATTATTTCCTGATTACCCTATATGATATACTTGGTGAGAAGGATAATAGTGTGGTAATCAACATCAAGTATGATGAAGCAATATTGGCCTTTTGTAATGGCGTTGCTCGTTCTAGGGAAGAATATAGACCCATATAGGATATAAGAGCAGAAGCCATTTTATGTCTGATGTATTAAAGCCTTTGCTCGAAGCTGGCACATTGAAACCAACCGCGAAACGCAAATCGAAAAACGCAAAATACATAGCTCCAATTAAGATGAACTGATCTCTAAATGTTTTCTTAAGGAACATGATGGCCAGTAGACGTGAGTAAGTCATATCTGCAAGATATGAAAGCATTTTTTTCTTAACTGAAAGCATTATATGAAACATATACTTACACCACTTAATTCATTGACAAAACTATTGATTAATAAATATGAGTAATGTGAACTCCTAAAACTGATTGCATCTTCTATTTTAAAAATTAATCATTAGAAAATAATTCCTCAGTCAAGAATGGAAATATATTTATTTAATTTTTCTAATAGATATTTACCAAATAAGTTCGCCATTGGTTTTAAGTCGCGCTTAATATGATATGAATCAAATGCATCATAATACGCCTTTCTATCGGTGAACTTAATATCAATAGGAGGATACCCTAATTTCATTAATTCTAAATTAACTAGTAATCTTCCAGTTCTACCATTTCCATCAATAAAAGGATGTATCCCTTCAAATTCAATATGAAATCTCGCTAATTTTTCTAATAAAGAATCATTGCTGCTTTTATACCATTCCAATAGTTCTTGCAGTTTTGGTTCAATTAAATATGGTTGCACAGGAGTATGATGAGCTCCCATTATTGTTACTGGTACTTTTCTATATACTCCTCTATCCATCTGCTTATCCGCTAAAACTAAATAATGTATTTGTTTAATAAAATATTCGCTTAATGGAGTATTTTCTTTAACTAAGTCACAAATATAATCAAATGCTTCTTTATGACCTATTGCTTCCATATGATCTTTTAATGGTTTTTTATCTATTGTTAATCCTCTTAAAACCAAATCGGTTTCCCTTAAAGTTAATGTGTTACCTTCTATTGCATTTGAATTATATGTATATTCAACAATAAATTCTTCATTTAATCTTTCTAATTCCCCCTCGGTTAAAGGTCTTTTTGAATCTAATATCTTTTTTAATTCTTCTATCTTAGATAAATATGAACCAGTTGCTTTTATTCTTCCATCACTTGGTTTATTAGCGTTATCTGGAATATACCAAGTTTTACCAATTAATTCTGCACCCTCAATTTTTCCATTAACACATAGCGTTCTAATTCTTCTATCAGAAATACCCCATTTAATTGCTGCTTCTTTTGTAGTCATTGCCATAATATTCCGCCTTCGGAACAATTATACCATTTATCGGAATAAAATAAAACGTGTATCGGAATATTATTACATATTTTTTTAAGTAATAATTTATGTTTCAAATCTTTACTTTGAAATAAAACGATTATTTTTATTTCCCCACTTGTAATACTAAACGCAACTTAATAAACGAAAGTCGCATTTAGTCT
>DAVZIW010000145.1:0-3493 GCA_052273085.1 Candidatus Alloenteromonas sp. | reverse complement strand
GTAGGATTATTACTTGATAAATTAAAACTCAAGAACAAGACCAAGATGAAAACAGTCAATAACATCGTCCCAGACTGTTGGATTTATATCCAAGATAATTCAGTTAAGTTAGGAAGACTTCAGATATTTAACAATTGGTCCCCATATATGGTCGATGATTTAGAAAAACACATCTTTGTCGGACTAGAATATTTCTGCAACGAAGGCGATGAAATGTGGAATACGAAGCAAGAAGATTTCATCAAATTCGCGATTGATGAATTAGTCAAAATCAAGATAATCGATAAAGAAGATGTCTTGGATTCAGTCGAATTGAAGATAAAGAAAGCCTATCCTGCCTATTTTGATTCCTATGCAGAATTCCCAAAAGTAAAAGATTATCTAAATTCCATCGATAACCTCTACTGCATTGGAAGAAACGGCCAACATCGATATAACAACATGGATCATTCGATGCTGACTGCAATTGAAACAGTAAACGTCATCAAAAACAATCTTGATAAATCGCTTATCTGGAACGTAAATGCCGATAAAGAATATCATGAAACCAAAGAAGCCAATTAATTTGGCTTTTTTATAGGTAAAAATCATTTTTTTCTTGCCTATAGGGGTCGCTAAGACTAGACTTAACCACGTCAAAACAAGGAGAGGCTTTTATTATGAATAAAAGAAACATTGCAATCATCGCACACGTAGACCACGGAAAGACTACTTTAGTCAACGCACTTCTAACTGCATCCGGGACTTTTAGAAATAATGAAGCTGTCGCCGATAGGGTCATGGATTCAAATCCACAAGAAAGAGAAAGAGGAATCACCATTCTTTCAAAGACCACTTCCATTGTCTATAAAGATACAAAAATCAATATAGTCGATACTCCAGGGCACGCTGATTTCGGCGGTGAAGTCGAACGTATCATGCACATGGTCGATGGATGTCTTTTACTTGTTGATGCTTTTGAGGGAACCATGCCTCAAACTAGGTTTGTTTTGAAAAATGCCCTTGAAAACCATATAAAGCCAATTGTAGTCATCAATAAAGTCGACCGTCCAAATGCCGATCCTCAAAAAGCAGTCGACGAAGTCTTGGATTTATTTATCCAATTAGGCGCCCCTGATGACCTACTTGATTTCCCAGTTGTCTATACTTCTGCCTTAAACGGAACTAGTAGTTATTCTAGCGATCCAAAAACCCAGACAAAGGGAATGGATCCTGTATTTGAAACAAT
Source organism: Candidatus Alloenteromonas sp. (assembly GCA_052273085.1). Lineage (GTDB taxonomy): Bacteria > Bacillota_I > Bacilli_A > RFN20 > CAG-826 > Alloenteromonas. Next base: position 2,265 of record DAVZIW010000145.1, on the reverse strand, counting down.
ATTAAAGGAAATCCCTGAACCAATTTGCGAACCTGATGGACCATTTAGATTCCAACCAGCCTTACTTGATTATAATGAATTCGTCGGAAGAATCGGCATTGGTACGATTAGAGGGGGATCTATTAAAGTTGGCGATACAGTTACCGATATTGCTACTAATGGCAATAAAAAAGACTTCAAAGTCATGAAGCTATATACTTTCCTTGGATTAAAGCGAGTTGAGACTAACCAAGTCGAAAGTGGTGATATCTGCGCTATTGCAGGTTATGATGAACTTAATGTCGGCGATACTATCTGCGCAGTTGGACATGAAAATCCACTTCCTCCGCTTAGAGTTGATGAACCAACTTTACAAATGGAATTTGGTACCAATTCATCTCCATTAAGGGGACAAGATGGCAAATTTGTCACGGCTAGAGTTATTGAAGAAAGATTATTCGAGGAAGTCCAAAGGGATGTTTCTTTAAGATATAAACGTATCCCAAATACCGAGACTTGGATAGTTTCTGGTAGAGGCGAACTCCATCTTTCCGTCTTAATTGAAACCATGAGAAGAGAAGGATATGAACTAGAAGTATCTAAGCCTCATGTCATCATAAAAGAAATCGATGGCAAGAAATGTGAACCTTATGAAGACCTTCAAATCGATGTCCCAAGCGAATTTGTCGGGGATATAATGGAAACTTTAGGACAAAGAGGCGGAATAATGTCCGACATGAATGAAAATAATGGCCAGACAAGGTTAAATTACGTCATTCCTTCTAGAGGCTTATTAGGATTTGTATCTAATTTCCTTACCTTAACAAAAGGATATGGAATCATTAACCATACATTCAAGGAATATCGTCCAATCTATAACCATGTAGTTGGAGAAAGGAGTCTTGGGGTTCTTGTCTCCGTTGATAAAGGACCTGCCACTCCTTATTCAATCGAAAAGGTCGAAGATCACGGGATTATGTTTATCCTTCCTGGCACAATCTGCTATGAAGGCATGATTGTTGGGGAGCATAGATATCCAGTCGATCTCTGTGTCAATGTCACCGCGACCAAACCTCAAACTAACGTTAGAAGCTCGAATAAAGACCAGACAGTTGTCCTAAAAAGTCCTAGGAAGATGTCGCTAGAAGCTTGTCTAGATTATATTAATTCTGATGAATTAGTAGAAGTTACTCCTCTAGCCTTCAGGATGAGAAAAAGGATATTGTCCACTCCTGACCGTAAGAAATTCGATGCTAAAAAGAAGAACGAAGACGAATTGAATAACGAACTTTCTTCTTATTGCTAATCAACTTGGATTGAAGTAATCTCTTCAATCCTTTTTTTATCTTTTTCTAGTTGGATTTTTAATTCTTCTAAAGAGGCAAATTTCTTTTCTTCGCGTAAAAATGAAAGAAAGCTAATATAGACGTGTTTATTATAGATATCTTGGTCAAAATTAAGTAAATGGGCTTCTATTATGGGCTTTTCTAATTTACCAACTGTAGGATTATTCCCAACATTTATCATTGATTTATAAGGAATCCCATTTACATAAGTAAGTCCAAAATAAACCCCATTTTTAGGCATTACATAAGGAGTATCAAAGTAAATATTAATAGTTGGGAAGCCAATATTCCTCCCGTTATGGAAGCCTTCTTTTACTAATCCATATATTTCATAAGGATGAGAAAGGAATCTAAAGGCTTTCCTTACATCACCTTGCTTGATAAATTCTTTAATAAGAGAAGAAGAAATCTTTTCACCCCCGATATATTCGATATCTAAAGCAAATACCTTGAAATATTTTTGTAGCAAATAGATATCACCTTTACCAAATTTGCCAAAGCTATAATCTTTCCCAGTTACACATGTTTTAACTCCTAAAGGAATCAATACTTTTTCGATAAATTCAACTGGAGATAAATCAAAGAAGGCTTGGTTAACATCAATTATAAAGCAATAATCTAGCCCTACTTTTGATATATATCTAATCTTATCATCAACCGAGGTAAGTACTTCCTTGCTCTTATTTCTAGATAAAAATAATTCTGGGGAAGTAGAAAATAAAAGGATACCTGAACTAGAAGAAGATTCTAGCCTAGCTTTATAGGCAAGTTTAGCATGGGCTTTATGGAATCCATCAAAAGTACCTAAAGCAAGGGTTAATCCATCAATTCTAGGGAACTCTTTATTTAAATCCAAATGAATAATTTCCATTAAAATAAACCTCTTAAGCAGGAATAATATCCATTTTCATCTTTTTTATAAATAGCAAGTGCTTCATCC
>DAVZIW010000144.1:0-3516 GCA_052273085.1 Candidatus Alloenteromonas sp. | reverse complement strand
TCAAACCTCCACTCTATGATTTCAACAATAGTATATCAAAATCAGGGACAAATGTTAAGGCAAAATGTCTCTTATATTGTCCCTTTTGTGCCATATGTTAAAATTCGCCACTTGCAATACTAAACGCAACTTAATAAACGAAAGTTAAATTGTATGGCTAAATGCGACTTTCCCGTCTTTTTAAGTTAGCACAATAAAATGAGCTTATCTTAAAAAGACAGGTTACATATTTTAATAGTTTTTACACCTATAAAATATCAATACACAAAACCGGGCTATAATTAACTCAAGTTTCTAAATGATGTCGAATTTATGTGTGTTAACGGGACTTTTTTTGCAAAAATTTAAAATTAGTCCCGTTAAACACCATTTTTTGGTATATTATTAATACAAGAGGTGCATTTATGACGAAATTGTATTCTAGAGAGAAATATTTATCGAGAATCAGAGGCTTTTATCATGCTACAGACATCATTAAAGTCATTACGGGACTTAGAAGATGTGGAAAATCTTCTATCATGAAGTTAATAAGTAGAGAGCTAATTAAGAATGGGATCAATAAAGAAAACATCATTTTTATCAGCCTTCAAAAAAAAGGATTCAAAAGTATCCACACCCCCAAAAAGTTGGAGGAAAAGATCGATAAATTGTCGGAAGGCATAAAAGGCACTAAATACCTATTTATAGATGAAATACAAAAAGTAAAGGGTTTTGAAGAAGTCGTCGATGCTTATCGTGAGGAAGACGATTATTCTATTTTCATTACAGGTAGCAATAGTTATTTACTCTCTGGAGAATTGTCCACTTATCTTACCGGCAGATATATTGAATTTGAAATATGCACTTTAACATTCGATGAATATATTGGAATGAAAGACTATTTCGGATTGCCGGTTCAACATAATAATTTAATTCAGGAATTTGATAAATATATAAAGGAAGGCGGCTTCCCTCGTGCAGTTCTTATAGATAACTTACAAGATAAACAAACTTACGTTAAAAGTATTATTGAAGAAATATTCGAAAAAGACATAAAGAAAAATAAAAAGATTAAGAATAAAGAATTATTCAACACTATCCAGACATATATCATTAATAACTTTGGCTCTACGACATCAGTTGGGGCTCTTTGTGATTACATTAACAAAACTAGGACGGAACCAATTAAAAAAGATACCGTCTATCGTTATCTAGGCATATTAGAAAATGCAAAAATAATATCTAAATGCAATAGATTTGACATGAAATCTAAAAGGTCCATCAATGGAAAAGAAAAATACTTCCTAGGTGATTTAAGTTTTTACTTTGCAACAAATGTTGATGGAAGAATTAATTACGGCCCGGTATTAGAAAATATTGTCTATAACTACGCGAAAAGCAAAAGATATCAAATAAGCGTTGGCCGAATTGGCAATCTAGAAGTCGACTTTATATTACGCGACCAATTCGATAATTATTCCTACGTACAAGTTGCCATGACAATTTATAGCGAGGAAGAAAATGGAATAGATAGAACACAAGAAAGAGAATATAGACCGCTCGAACAAATAGAAGATAATTATCCAAAATATGTGCTCTCTCTTGATTACTTAATGCAAAAAAGGGGCGGTATCATCCACGAAAACATCGTGAACTTCATGTCTAAAAGCAAGGATTTTCAACCCTAGATATGCCTAGTATAATTAAGCCATCGCGAGGTAATTATGAGACTAATAATAATTCGTCATGCTGATCCAGATTATTCAATTGATTCACTTACTCCACTTGGATTTAAACAAGCCGAAGCACTTGGAAAATATCTTAAAGATGTCCAAATAGATGAAGCCTATGTCTCTCCTTTAGGAAGGGCACAGGATACTGCTAGATCGGGTTTAAAATATAAAAACATCAAACCCATTACATTAAAATGGCTTAGGGAATTTGATTCCGTTATTCCTTTTCCTGATGGAAGAACTAATACTTGGGACTGGCAAGTTGAAGAATGGAGTTCTACCGAAGAAAGCTATTCAATCGATACTTGGCTAAATCAAGATTTAATTAGCAAGAGCCCGAATATTAAAGAATTATATCAAGAAAGAATAGATGGGCTAGATGAATTACTAGCTAGTCATGGCTATATCAGGGATGGCAGAAATTATAAGGTGGTAAAAGAAAGTCATGAGACTATCGCCTTATTTTGCCATTTCGGTGTCGAATGTATATTTTTAGCCCACTTATTACATATATCCCCAATTCTTTTGTGGCATCATTTTGTCGCCACCCCTAGTTCAATAACAATAATAAATACAGAAGAAAGAAAACAAGGGCTAGCCGCTTGGAGAGTATCTTGCTTTGGAGATTTATCACATCTACATAAATATAATGTAGAAGAAGCTTTTGCTGCTAGGTATTGCGAATGCTTTAGCGATCCAACCAGGCATTAAGAAATCTTTTTGTTGGATTTAAAACGAACATAATAGGCCTTGTCTTCTTTTAAAGATATTAGACCCGTGTATCTTTTAGAATTGACTGTATAGGATAAATATAGCTTTGCATTGTTAGGGATTTTACTAGTAATCCTAAAAGAAACAACACAAGTTAAGCTATCCCCTGGATTAATAAATATTCCATAATGCCCTTCATTGTTTTTAAAAACTGCATCTTTAGATGAAGATGGGAGCAAAGGATAATCAAGGCAATAGACTTGCTTTTCTTCTCCATTTTCCATATATAGCAAGGATAATTCATTAAATACCCTTTTCTTTTTAAATGAGGTCGCGTCTAGATTGATTTCTAATCTAATTTCATCTTGGCTTAATAAATTCATATTACGGACCCTGAATTCAAAATCCCCGCTGAATTTAAGCCTCTCCGCCACTTTGGCTAAGATTAACAACAAAATGACACCTGCAATCGCAGAAATCGAGGCAATGATTGAAGTTGATTTAGAAGCCAAGACAAATAACATAATAAAAAAGATATATGTATGAATAATTTATTACAACTTGAAAGGGCTTTATTTAGCCTTATCCGATTTCTTTTTAAGTTTATAGTAAATATAACCTAGGACTAATCCTTCAAATAAAGGATAACAAATATGGATTAATCCAAAGAAAAGATATTTACTCGCATCAAAATCTTTACCCTTACATATAAATATAAAGGCAATCCCATAACAAATAGAAAGAATAGGGAAGAATATAGAAGAGAAAGCAAAGAATTTAGATTTCTTGAAATTAAATGTCTTTCTATCTTCTGCTATATATCCAGTTGGGACATTTGACATAAAGGTAAAAGCAATTGCCATTAAAATAGTAACAGTAAACATCCACCCTAGTTCAGGAGTAGAGAAAGCAAAATATATTGGACCAGTTGAAGCTGCCAAGGCAAAAAAGACAATAGAGAAGGCAATATTGGCAAGATCGCTTTTATCTTCTTTTGATATATGTATATTTATATTGAATTTAGAAGACTTCTTTTCTTCTTTAGGTTCATTATTTTCTTTAATTTCTTCTTTTGGTTTATCTTCGTTAAATA
>DAVZIW010000143.1:0-3525 GCA_052273085.1 Candidatus Alloenteromonas sp. | reverse complement strand
GTTATTTCTGTCTTTGATTTTGGAAAATCTACAAAAGCCTATAACGGGACAGAAAAATATAAGGCAACCGTTACTGATGGGGTTTCATTCTTAACAGTTGCCCTAAACGAACAATTTTACAAGAAAGTAAAAGACTACATTGGCCAAGAAACTACTTTCTATAAGGTTATCGGGAAGGAAAGTAGATTAAACGGCAAGGCTGAACTTATCGCGACTAATTTTGAATTTCTAAGTGAAACTACTACTAGATATAGTTCAGAACAACTCCTTTCCATCGCTCCTAATTCAACTTCTATAAATGATTCCTATTCTAGATTAAGCAAAGCCCCATTAAATGCGGCTGGCAATTATGACGGCGAGATTCGTTCCATCAAACTTAAATTTGTAGAAAAAGTCGTCGATAGCGTTTGGCTTTTTACCGATGGGATTAACTACGTTACCTTACATGGCCCATCTAAAGCCTACAATAACTTTAAAGCCTCTACTAAAGCCATAAACGTCTTAGTCCAGGAAAACATGTATAAATATGCATTAAGCTTTGATTACATTACCCACGTTTCCTTAAATGAAGACATTGTTTTGCCAGTTGCAAAAAAAGCAATAAAAGAAGCTGATTTATATAAGAACTATCCAACAAAAGATTCCACTTCCCATTTCAAAATCTATGAAGAAAGAAAGATGAGTGTCTATTCTTTTGAAGGATATGTCGATTATTATACCAAAACCGATAAGGTATTCTTTGTTCTAAGTTCAACATTAAATGTCTTAGAATCTACAAATAGAACAAAAGAAAACGCTAGAAGCAAGCAAGCCTTATTTGTAAGTAACGAGACTGAATCCAATTTAACTCTAAATGATTCAAAATATTCAAAGCTATACGACGCATGGCAAAATAATGAAAAGTTAAATCTAACTATTTATCCTTATGCCTGGAATAGCGAGAAATATTTCCAAGTACACGTATTATTCAAATAATTATTTCTTCAATTTTCTTTTATATTCAACAAACCTATTGTCGAACTCCGCTACAAAGGAGGAACGCATAGGTTTTTCTAATTTTATAAATCCAACTAATCCTGTTGATTCAAGGATCTTATAAGAAGTCAAAAACGGATTGTCATCTTCTTTAAATCCAGGTACATCAATTTGATTAGGAGATCCTAATAAAACCATCTTGGTAAATGGGCCAATCCTAGTAACTAAGGTCTGCAACTCATCAAGAGTAAGATTTTGGGCTTCATCAACAATGATGATGCAATCTTCAAAACTCCTGCCCCTAAGGAATTCAGGTGCCAAAGGAATAATATCAGTGGGCAATTTAGAATAAGTATAAGGGAGAGGATATTCTTCATCTTGAAGTGATTTTAATGAAGACCTTTTCTTTTTTATGGTTATAGGGTCATTTTTGACATTAGCCATCAAGTGGTTGTAATTATCTAATAATCCTCCTAGGTATGGGGCGTATTTATCTTCTTCTGTCCCTTTTAGATATCCAAGGCGATGACCAATTTCAACAGGCTCCCTAACATAAAATATATTTTTATATCTCTTTTTAGAACCTTTTCCTCTAACTAAGGCTATAGAAGCCGCTAAAGCTGCAAAAGTCTTTCCAGTACCTGCTGCCCCTATACAATAAATAAGAGGCTTTCTATTACAGTCTTCGTTAATTTGTCTAATTAATTCTTTTTGGCCTTCGTTTTCTGCAAAATTGAATCCAAATAAGTTATAAGGTGAATTGTTATCCATTAATCTAATTTTATCATTAAGGTCAAACAATTGTTATAAGCAATAATTTCCGTATAAAAAGATATGAATTGTAAAGAAAAGTGTAATTTTTAGGTAAAGATTAAAAATAATTGATGATTTTTTTCAAAAGAGGTCTAGAGTAGAAAAATATATTCGACCTGGGGAAGGGGCACACATGGACCAAATAGAATTAGGAAATTTCATCCGAATCAAAAGAAAGCGCTTTCATCTTACTCAGGAGGAACTTGGAATAAAGATAGGTTATTCAGCCCAAGCGATATCTAAATTCGAGGATGGATGTGCATCAATCTCTTGCTTTGTCCTTCCAATATTATCTGAATCATTGAATTTCAAATTAGATGAAATCGTCATAAAAAGGAAGGATGTTATAGAAACTAGCCTTGCCCCTGTTGATCTCCCTTTATTAATAAAGCAATTAAAGCTAATACGGTTATATAACAAAATTTCGCTGAATCTTTTCTCATCAACCCTAGGAATCTCAACAAGGACTATAAGGAATTATGAAAGAGGAATATCCATACCTCCAATATCATTCTTATTAGATCTATATGAAAATTTTAAGATCCTTCCAAGTCAAATATTGTATGAAAATCCCGAGTTAGCGGAATTCGAAGAGAAGAAAAATAACAAGAAATCAAAACACTAGGGAATTCAAATTATCTATTTTGCCTTTATAATAAAAAGCATGATAAGAACCCCTGATAAATTAAATGCAAATGACACAATAGACTTAATCGCCCCTAGTTTTGGTTGTTCAAGCGAACCTTATTTTTCTAGATTAGAGAAATCAATTAAGACACTTAATAAACTAGGTTATCAAATAAAGACTGGAGAAAACGTTTATCTTAACGATGGTTTCCTTTCTTCTAATTCAAGCCTAGAAAGGGCAAAAGAATTCATAGAAGCCTATCTAGATGAATCAAAAGCCATCATCTCTGTTGGGGGTGGAGAAGTCATGATGGACATGTTAGATTATATTGATTTCGATAAAATCAAACAGGCAAAACCAAAATGGTTCATGGGATTCTCAGATAATACCAACCTAACTTTCTTATTACCTATATTGGCCAATACAAAATCTATTTACGGGGTGAACGCTACCGCTTTCATTTCTAATAGATTAGATAATTCAGAAAAAGATTCATTAAGGTTATTAAATAATGATTTCTCTTATTATGAAGGTTATAAGAAATGGGGAATGCCATTAAAAAATCCAAGCTCTCCATTATCGAGGACTAGACTAAATAGGGAATCTAAGATTTATGCAAAAGAAGACATTAATGTTACAGGAACTTTATTAGGTGGATGTCTAGATATCATAACTTGTCTAATCGGCACTAAATACGATAAAGTTGCTGAATTTAATAAAAATAATGGACCCATTACATGGATTTTAGAATGTTGCGACTTAAATCCACTTTCTTTTTATCGTAGCTTGATGCAAATGAAAATGGCTAATTATTTTGAAAATACAAAAGCCATAATAATAGGTAGGCCATTCCATTATGATGAAAACATAATGGGAGTAGATTTTATTAAATCGGCCAATATGGCTTTAGGTGATTTAAATATTCCATTCGCTATAAACGCCCCATTTGGTCATCTTTATCCAAGCTTGCCTTTTGTAGTCGGGGCTAAAGTTAATCTAACAATCAAAAATAACATCTTAGGTATTAAATATGAAGAAGAGTGAAGATTTTGAATTGCTTTCATATCTAGTTTTAATCCTTCTTCTAATATTAGGAATTGGATTACTAC
>DAVZIW010000142.1:0-3563 GCA_052273085.1 Candidatus Alloenteromonas sp. | reverse complement strand
GCGGCGACGACCGCTGCGATTTTTGCATGAAGATTATAAAATAGCGGCACAGGAACGAAGTTAATTGGACAAAACTGGTGTTAGAACTTCTTTATTATTAATAAGGATAATAAAATATAATCTAGTCGAGGTTATTTTTATGAGTTTTAAAGAAGTGGATGTTTATTCGTTATCATTTAACCCATCTAGCGAGATTGGGGATTTATTTTGGCTAGTATGTGCAGGGAATGAAAATAAAAAAGGCTGCATGACTGCTAGCTGGGGACAAATCGGTTCTTTATGGGGTAGAAAAAAGGAAACCAAACATTTCGGTTTACCAACCATAACTATATTTGTTAGACCTCAAAGATTTACCGATTCAATCATCAAGGAAAATGATTATTTTTCTATATGTGTCTTCCCTAGCGATTATAGAAAGGAACTTCTTTATCTAGGTTTACATTCTTTTAAAGATGAAGATAAGCTTGCTAATGTCGGATTCCATCCAATTTATATAGATGGTACTTTAGCAATTGAAGAAGCAAACAAGATCTATATATGTAAGAAACTATATGTAGATAAATTAAAAGAAGAAGGATTTGTCGATAAAGAAATCCCTTCAGTTAACTATCCAAACAAAGACTTTCATAACGTCTATATTGGAGAAGTAGTTAAGACATATATTAAAGAATAACAAAAATCCATCTTTATCTTATAAGAAAATAGAATTAATAATGTTTTAATATTGCTTAGTAAAAAAGGTTTTATCTATGAGTGATTTATTTATTAATGCCGTCCCTGTATTTGATTCTTCTTTAGCCAATGAAAAGAACATATTTCTTTTGTTTCCTCTTGATTTTAAAAAGGCAGATAAATTAGTTATTACAGGTGAAAATGAATATCAAATATATCTAAATGGCAAACTGATTGGATATGGCCCCTCTAGGGCTGCTTTAAATCATCATAGAGTTGATACATATCACTTATCTAATCTAGAAGATAACAATAGGTTATTAATAGTTTTATCATCGTTTAATACCAAATCATTTGAATGCGTGGATGAACCTGCCTTTATCCAATTTGAATTATTTAATGGAGACAAAATAGTTACTTATTCTAATTTAGATAGCCCTTGTTATTTATATGAAGGCAAATACCAAAAAGTATCTAGGTTTTCATTCCAAAGACCATTTGTGGAAGCCTATAACTCTAAATATGACCAAGATATATTTAGCTATGGGCACGATATATCTTATTCAAAAAGGAAATTGGACGTTAATAGATATGGGTATCTAGCAAATAGGACATCTTCTTATCCTAAATTAGACTATGTAGGATTTTCTATTATTGAAAAGAACGAAGTATCTTTTGATGAAAGTAAACCTATCCATGATGATAGGTATTATCATAGCGATTTCCTTTGCATCTATCCTAGGGATGAGTGGGATGTAGATTATGGAAAGATTATTTCTAGACTAGTTATAGAAGATACCCTTAAATTAGATAATGCCTTAAAAGATAATGAATCCATTACCTACAAATATTCTTTCTCTGTCACTGGGTTTATAAGCTTATCGATTAAAGTCAAAACAAAGGCCAAATTTTTTGTCTATTTTGAGGAAATAAGTGTTTCTAAGGATAAAATCGAGCTTAATTGCTTTAGGAATACCACGGATAATTATATTTCTTATGAATTAAATCCTGGAGAATATAATTTGACTAGCCTAGCCCCATATACCCTTCAATACCTAAGGGTAGTAGTTATCTCTGGCGAGGTAGAAGTTAATGATGTAGGGGTTATCCTTTTGGAAAACCCAGATTCTTATAGACTAAGATACAAGATAGATGATAAGAAAATAGAAACCATATTAAAGGCGGCGAGAAATACATTTGCATCCAATGCAGTCGATGTCCTTACTGATTGCCCAAGTAGAGAAAGGGCAGGTTGGCTTTGCGATTCTTTTTATACTGGAAGGGCTGAAACCATATTTACTGGATTTAATCTAGTGGAAAGGAATTTTCTGGAGAATTATGCAAATTTTGTCGATGTTGGGGAACTTCCAGAAGGAATGATTCCAATGTGCTATCCTTCTTCTTCAAGCGAGAAAAACTTTATCCCTAACTGGGCAATGTTTTATGGAATCGAGCTAGAAGAATATTTTAGGAAGAATGATGATCCTTATTTGCTTGAAAGGTCTTTAATCCAATTAAGAGGCGTAGTGGATTATTTTGCTAAATTCGAGAATGAATTTGGCTTGTTAGAAAATCTAGATGGTTGGATATTTGTCGAATGGAGCGAGGCGAATAATCCTTTATCTACATGTGGGGTAAATTTACCTACAAACATGCTTTATGCTGGATTTCTTTCTAGTGCGAGCCACCTCTTAAAAGATCCTAGCCTAGAAGAAAAAAGTGAGAAGATAAAGCGCTTTATTAGGGAGAATGGGTTCAACGGGACGTTCTTTGTCGATAATTTAATTAGAGACGAATCTAACAAATTAGTTAAGAATAACCGCATCTGTGAAACTACCCAATATTACGCATTTTACTTTAAAACCGCGACTGTTAAGGAATATCCTGCTTTATTTAATCTCCTTCTTAATGAATTTGGTCCTAGTAGAGAGGATAAAACGATATATCCAGATATATTTAAATCCAATGTTTTAATCGGAGATTATTTTAGGATGGAGATATTAATGGAAGAAGGGGAATATCCTAAAGTATACGAAGAAACAATCGACTTCTATTACTCTATGGCAATAGAGACATTGACTTTATGGGAAAAAGACTCGAAAACCGATTCTTTGAACCATGGATTTACTAGCTATATTGCTAATGTAGTTATTTCGTTATTAACAGGGATAAAAGATATCGATTATAAAAATAGAGTCATTGACATTGCCGATAGCGGATATAGCAAGGATTATGATATCTATATTCCTCTTAGAGATGAATATCTTCATATCATTCAAAAAGATAATAAGAAAGAAATCGAGTTACCCGAAGGCTATATATTGATAGAAAAATAGGCTTTTTGTCATTAGAAATAGCCTAGAGCATAAAACTAGAGGAACAAATTGAAAAATAGTACTTGTTAGTTAGCCTTACTTGGGGTATATTAACTAAGCGCTTTTAAGGCGCATGTGGGCCTTTAGCTCAGTTGGTTAGAGCGTGCGCTTGATAAGCGCAAGGTCGATGGTTCGAGCCCATTAAGGCCCACCAGTGGACATTAAAGCCTCGTTAAAAGCGGGGCTATTATTGATTATGAAGGGGTGTTTAGCTCAGTGGGAGAGCGCTTCCTTCACACGGAAGAGGTCACTGGTTCGATACCAGTAACACCCACCAATCAGATTGCCGCAATAGCTCAATTGGCAGAGCAACGCACTTGTAATGCGTAGGTTGCTGGTTCAATTCCGGCTTGCGGCACCATATTGAAAGCATAGGTTTGATACAATGAAAGCAACGTATCAAGCCTTTTTCTTTTTTATAGGCTTTGTACCAGCCTTTTATTAAGAACAGGCATCATTATCGTAAGCGTAAAAGATTCCCAGACTCGAACTGCAGACTAATTTAGATTATATGAT
>DAVZIW010000141.1:0-3566 GCA_052273085.1 Candidatus Alloenteromonas sp. | reverse complement strand
TCTTCAAGTAATTTAGCCTTATCATCTTCAAGCCTAGAAGAAGAAAAATGCTCATCTAATCCATTTTTGGCATTAGATTCAGTAATAGAAATAATATTAGACAATACCCCTTCTTTAGGAGAGATAACCTTTATATCAAATTCTTCTTTTAATATAGATGAAAGGAATTCTAATCTAGTAACTACAATTCTAGGAGGTTCGATTTGAAGGTAATGTTGTTCTAATAAGGAAATGATACTTTCTTCTAAAGAAGAGAATTCTTCTACGACAAAATTCTTCTTTCCTAATAAAAGCCCTCCCCTATAAGTAAGGAAAGAAAGGCAAAGATAGCCATCCCTACTAGAAAAGGCGATTGAATCAAAATCTTTATATTCACCTTGAAGCTCAACGTTTTGCCTCGAGGCAATATAGTTGATCGCATCGATGCTTTTTTTATAATCCGCGGCTAATTCAAAATCTAGCTTCGAACTAGCTATTTCTATCTTTTCCTCTAATTCTTTTTTAATTGAAGAAGTATCTCCCTTTAAAAAGGAAATAATCTTATCTTTTAATTTATTATTCTCTTCTAGGCTTATTTTATTAATGCAAGGACCTAGACATTGACCTAGATGATAATATAGGCATGGAGAGGAAGGTATATTCTTGCATTTCCTAGTCGGATATATCTTATTTAATAAATCAATTAAAGAATAAGCATAGCCAGAAGTCGGGAATGGTCCAAAATAATAATATGATTTATCTTTGCTAGAACGTGCAATTTTTAGATATGGATCATCTTTTTTCTTTAAGGCAATATAAGGATAATGAGAATCATCCATCAACATGATGTTATATCTAGGGTAATGGGTTTGGATAAGGTTGCATTCTAGAATTAATGCTTCTTTCTCGCTAGAAACTAGAATAGTCTCAAAATGGTCAACGTGGCTTACCATAGCGGCGACTTTCCCAGATTGGGGACGCAGGAAATATTGGCTAACCCTATTCTTTAAATTTTTAGCCTTACCAATATAAATGATCTTGTCATCTTTATCCTTCATCAAATAGACACCAGGCTTATTTTTTAGAAGGTTTATTTGCTCTTTTAATATATCATTCATTATTTTAAATAAACTATACTAGCCCCAGCCCCGCCTTCATATTCGCTTGCAGGTTCACATCTATCAACAAAAGAATGCTTCTTACAATATTCGGCAGTCATCCTTTTAAGGGCACCAGAGCCTAAGCCATGGATAATACGTACTTTTTTATATCCTTTTAACCTACATGAATCTAGATAATGGTCTAGTTCTCTACTTGCTTCTTCATAACGTAATCCGATTAGATTGCATTCTAAAGGCAATCCTTTTGAAGTAGATAGCGAATCAAGGACACGTCCACTTAATTGCTTCTTTATTGTTTTAGGCTCGCTTATTTTAATTATCTTATCGATAGAAGAATTAAAACTCATCCCGTTAGAAGAGATAATTTCTACTTTCTTGCCATTAATCCTATTAATCTTTCCTTCAACTCCAAATAAAGGAAGAGAAACATAATCCCCTACAGCAAAGGAATCATTATTAGATTTAGAAATAGAATCTTCTTCGATAAATAAATCATCTAATTTCTTCTTTGCATCGATTGCTTCATGGAGCTTTATATCAGGCTTAGATAAAGTAGATATGATTTCTTTTACTTCTTCTTTAGCCTTATTTATTATTTCGTTTTGCTTATTTAAGGAGAATTCTTTTATTTGCCTTTCTTTTTCTTCAATTAAGGCCATCTTGGAATTTAAAGTCTTCTCTTTCTTGGCTAAATCCGCTTCTTTTTTTTCTAATTCTAATCTAAGTTTCTTATTCTCGCTTAAAGAAGAAGCAAGTTTATCTAATGCTACTTTTAAAGAGCCATCTTCTTCTTTTGAAGATATCTTTCTCGCATAATCTAGTATTTCTTCATTTATCCCAAATCTTTTAGCAACTTCAAATCCAAAAGAATCTCCAGGAAGTCCCATTAATAAATGATAGGTAGGGAGAAGGCTAGTCGAATCAAATTCCATCGAGGCATTTATTATCCCTTTACTAGTAAGGGCAAAAGATTTTAAAGAATCAAAATGGCTAGAAACAAAGGCAAAGCAATGTTTCTTCAATAAATAAGATACGATAGATTCTGCTAAAGCTTCCCCTTCTTTTGGAGAAGTTCCAGTCCCGACTTCGTCTAATAAGACTAAATCTAATCCCCCTACATTATCTAAAATAGAGGCAATATTCGAGCAATGCCCTGAGAAAGTAGAAAGATTATCTACAATCGATTGACTATCCCCAATATCTAGATAGATATTCTTAAAATAAGGGATAGATGCGCCCTCTAGAGTTGGTAACATATAGCCCATCTTTAATAAATAGGCACACAATCCAACACTTTTTAAAACAATCGTCTTACCACCGGCATTAGGTCCAGAGATAATACAAATCTTATTTTCTTTATTAATAGATAAAGTATTTGGAATTACTTTCTTTTCATCTAATAAAGGATGGATAAAGGATGGAAGATAGATATAGTCACCAATAGAAGCGACATGTCCTTTATATTTCCTTCCAATTAATACTCTAGCCTGCAAATAATCAATCTTGGTCAATAGATAATTTAGGGTTGATAAATCCAAGTCATTAGAAGATACCAAAGCTGATAAAGATGATAATATCCTAGCAATTTCATTCTTTTCTTCTTCTTTCAATTCAAATATCTTGTTATTTAGCCTTACTAATTCTTCTGGTTCGATGAATGTCGTTGATCCAGTTGAAGAAACATCTTGGATAATGCCTTTTACCTTGTTTTTATAGGAAGTAGAAACTGCAAGGACATAATGCCCATTTTTTAAAGTTGGGGAAAAGGAAGTAAGATATTCTTTGTTTCTATTTAATGAATCAGATAATAATTTATCGGCACTATTAAGGGCCACCTTAATTTGATGACGGATACGTTTCAAATCATTAGATGCACTATCTAATATATTTAAATCAGGTCCAATCGAATTGATTAAATTATCATTTAAGTCCTTTAATAAAGGTATTCTTTCCTTAATATCCATTAATAAAGGGAATTCATTTCTAGGTAAAGAAGAAATAAAACTAGATAAGGATTTCCCGTTTTCAATCGCCTTATGGATATCAAATAGAGCCTCAATTGATAAAGATGCACCTTTTTTAGAATAAGAAATATATTTGCTTAGATTGCCAAATCCAATAAAGCTAATTTGTCCTTTATAGGCAATAGCTAAATCTAATTCCTTTAAATAGCTAAATTCCTTCTCTAATTCTTCTTTTTTATATATTTTTCCTGATAACGCTACTTCTTTCCCTTCATTAGTAGAAGCAAGATTAGCAGTCATTTCTAGTATTTTACTTATCTCAAGTACATCAATAACATTCTGCATAATCCTAATTATATAGCAAAAATGGTTTTTACTTTAACTAACTTCATCTAAAATAGTGTCTATGAGCGAACAAACATTTTCTTATCCAATCGATGAAACTACATTAAATAGGTTAATAAATGAATATTCTTCTATTTCTAGCGATCCTAAAAATGAA
>DAVZIW010000140.1:0-3575 GCA_052273085.1 Candidatus Alloenteromonas sp. | reverse complement strand
TTACTTATATATTATACATACTTATATTTGATTTGGATAAAATTAATTTACCTTTTAATAACAATTATTAAACCATGTAAACTTTTATTTACATCTTATTAAAATTAACTAAAAAGTAATCAATCTATCGATTTAGTGGTAAAAATATATATTGGCTATCTTCCTTGACATAAATATTTTTTGCCCCTATAGTGCTTTCATAAAAGATTTTTTAAAAAGGACAATATATGACAATTGGAGAAAAAATAGTCCATTTGAGAATTTCCTATGACATCTCTCAAATGCAACTAGCTAAATTGCTAAAGGTATCTAGACAATCGATATCTAAATGGGAAAGTGCGGAGAATATACCTCAAGTTGATAAAATTGCAGAATTATGCAATATATTCAAAATTACTGCCGATGAACTTATTAATGATGAAATAATCATCCATCGCAACAAAAAGATAAAGCCCATAATTTCAGAAGGATTTAAATTCAAATATTTCGGGACTGATGGATTTAGGGGTGAGGCTAATGTGGATTTAACCGCCAGTCATGCTTTTAAGATTGGAAGATTCCTAGGTTGGTTCTATTCTAATCCTAAATATAACTGCCAAAAGATTGGATATCGTCCAAGGATTGTAATTGGAAAAGATACAAGAAGATCATCATATATGCTTGAATATGCTCTTGCATCAGGGGCAGCTTCATCTGGGGCGGATGTAGAATTAATGCATGTAACTACTACCCCAAGTGTATCCTATATTTCTAGGATGGATGGCTTTGATGCAGGTGTAATGATTACTGCTAGCCATAATCCTTTCTATGATAACGGGATAAAGATATTAAATGGAAACGGCGAGAAATTAGATGAAGGAGTTACTTATCTAATCGAATGTTACCTCGATAATAATCTAAGGCCACTTGGTATTGAAGGGGATGATTTACCTTTAGCGGAAAAAGAAAATATCGGTTCGATAAATGATTATTCTTCCGGCAGGAATAGGTATATTGGATATCTAATCTCCTTAGCTAGACATTCGATGAAGAATTTACGTGTTGGATTAGACTGTGCTAACGGGGCTTCCTGGATGATTGCCAAATCAGTATTCGCTGCTTTAGGAGCCAAATTATATCTAATAAATGATGATCCTGATGGGATTAATATCAATAAAAATGCCGGTTCAACCCATATTGAATTACTTTCATCATTTGTAAAAGAAAAGAAGCTAGATGTTGGATTTGCTTTTGATGGAGATGCCGATAGATGCCTTGCAGTCGATGAAAATGGGGATGTAGTCGATGGGGATAAGATTATGTATCTATTAGCCCTCAAATTAAAACAAGAAGGTAGATTAGATAATAACAGCGTTGTTGCAACTATCATGTCCAATAGCGGATTTGAAAAAGCCCTGAAGAAGCAAAATATCAATCTAGTCAGGACTAAAGTGGGGGACCGCTTCGTCTATGAAAAGATGCAAGAAGAAGGATGTGTATTAGGTGGAGAGCAATCTGGCCATGTCATCATCAAAAAATATGCAACGACTGGAGATGGCATCCTTACTGCACTTAGGGTGGCTGAACAAATGCTTTCTACTCATCAAAAGCTTTCTGAATTAGTTTCCCCTGTTAAATTATTCCCACAGGTATTAAAAAACGTACGTGTCATATCTAAATCAGACGTCATGGAAGACGTGGATATAAAAGCCAAGTTCGAAGAAATAAATAAGCAATTAGAAGGAAAAGGAAGGATATTGCTTCGTGAATCCGGGACTGAACCTTTGATTAGGATAATGGTTGAAGCTCCATCGATAGATGAATGCAATAAATATATTGAACGCTTATATAATGTTATTAAAAAGGGAGGACATCTTTGTGAGTGATCTTGAAATTAAAACAGCTGAATTATTTAAAATAGTCCCTGATTATCTAGCTTCTTTATTTAAAGAAAGCGAATATCCTTGGGAAATATTGCCTAAGATTAAGCAAACTATAATCTCCTTAACGAAAAAAGGAATCGAAGGTTATATTTTTGATGAAGAAAATAATCTTTTGATTGGTAAAAACGTAAAGATAGCCAAAACTGCCATGCTAATTGGCCCAGCTATAATTGGAAATAATGTCGAGATCAGACCGGGTGCCTATATTAGGGGCAATGTCATAATAGGTGATGATGTTGTGATTGGTAATTCCTGCGAATTTAAAAATTGCATTGTCTTAAATAAATCACAAGTCCCTCATTTTAATTATGTTGGGGATTCTATCTTAGGTTATCATGCCCATTTAGGTGCAGGAGTAATTTGCTCTAATTTAAGAAACGATGGGAAAGACGTAATTATCCATGGGGATATTTCTTATAAGACAAACCTAAGAAAAATAGGGGCTTTTATAGGCGAAAATGTCGATGTTGGATGTAATTCCGTCCTTAATCCCGGGACTATAATAGGAAGCAATAGCAAAGTCTATCCTCTTACGATGGCTAGAGGAGTCTATCCAAAAAACGTATTAATTAAATCCGAAAAGGAAATAGTTCCCTTAAATAAATAACATTACATTTTCATATTTGATTTAATATCCCTTTACTTGTAATAATAAAAATATGAAAAGCCATTATCTATTAAACTTAATCCCATTTCTTTCATTGACTCTTTTTAGTTGCTCTTCTTCTAGCAAGACTACTAAGAAGATGCTAGAAGACCACGAGTTCAGCGAATCTATCAATGAACATTATGAATTAAGGCTTACAATGAATGATGACTATACTTATGAATATAGCTATAAAGTCCCTGCAACACAGTATTCAGAAGGGATAGATATTCAAATTCAGGATAAGTGGGAACATGTCCTTTCTTTCCATTATTCATATACTTTTGATCATTGGATCTTCCTAAACAAAGTAGAAGGAAAGATGAAAGGACATGTAGGGTTATTTAAGCTAAATAACAATATTGACCATAGGGGATTACAATATTATTTAGTCTTGCATATATCTACTTATCATCTATGGTCAAGTGAGCATGAAATTACTAGGGAATATCTAGAATCTCTTAGGGGCAAAGGATATTCAGGGAGTACCGATAATAACGGAAGAATAGAATTCTGGGGTCCAAGTCTATATCCTAGAGGCTATGCAATGGCTAAGTGGAAGAAGTAAAAAGACCAATGTTTCCACACTGGTCAATTCAGCTTTATTTAGTATTTTTATTCGTCAGAATGCTTGTTATTAATTATCTTCATGTGTTCTGGAGTAATTAATTTGACATCATGCTTGATAGCCCAGTCAACGCATCCCTTCAATGCTTTGTTAAGGAAGATACGTGGGACTTTGGTCATCATGGCGCAGGCTTCTTTAGTGAATTGGACATTTGGATCAATTCTATTAGCGGCATACATGACTGATTGGACATCAACAGCCTTGGCTTGTACGGTTTCGGCATATGGCTTTTTCTTTCTGGCAATACAGAAGTTCTTACTATCGCGGTACCCGTAATCAACTGGCAGTGGTGGGAATCCACTTGCCTTGACTAGTGCACTCCTTGCACTTCCTTATGAGGAAGGTTACCGAATCGGATGACGAATCGACCTCCTCGTAA
>DAVZIW010000139.1:0-3585 GCA_052273085.1 Candidatus Alloenteromonas sp. | reverse complement strand
TAAAAGTAGACAACTTGTACTAAAAATAAACAACGATTTTGTACAATGAGACAAGGAGGTGCTACCATCCATAACACAAGGTCTGAAAACCTAGGCATCGCTAGGCGCTACGTAGACGGTGAGCTGACGGCCAAGGAAGCTTAGAACATGCTCGGGCTGACACGTAGCGGCTTCACTACCGAGCGAACGGATACAGGCGCTCAACAGGCGAAACCGTTACCGAAAAGCCAAGGAACACAACCACCAGGGCAATAGTTGCCGACACGGATGAACCCAACCGCCTTTCCTCCCTATCAAGGGAACGATTGATAGACGAGGTAATAAGGGCCAAAGGAAAAGGTAACCGAGGAAATAGACGAATACACACTGTTCTTCAACGAAAGGCGTCCTGCATATTCCTTGAAATACATGACCCAAAAGCAGTACAAGGATGCCTGCTACAAGAAGCAAGGGTCTAAAACCTGAAATGTTGTGTCTACTTTTTGTTGGCTAGTGCAATCATTGTCATTGACACTAGCCAAAATTCGGTTTTTGACTAGTTAATTTAAACCTTAAAAATGATTAAATTTATTTGTCACCGGTGGAAATTAAAAGCAAGAGGAAGACAAACAAAATGAAAAAGCTATTACTTTGCCTATCTACTTTACTTTCGCTATCCGTCTGCAATGGCAATGCAACCAATGAAGCTTTCAAGCAATTTGGTTAAAGCGGTTTAACATTTAGAATGAATACTTACTACATGTTCAAAGTAAAAAACGATGGAACTCTTGGTTCTCAATATTCATTTAATTATAATATAAAAATTAAGATGACTAATGTAGCTTGGAGAAACTATTGGTGGGAGCAACAAAAAGACACTGCCGTAGATTTAAATAGAACATATGGTCATTAAAAAGGAGTAAAAATGAAATTCAAACGTCTATTTATCCTATCAGTAGTCTTTATGGCGTGTGGCCTACTAATGTTTGCTATGGAAGCAAACGAAGGAATGAAATATTCCCTAGACCTTCCTTTAGCAGGTGTAGGATTACTTAGTTCCTTAATATTCTGCTTCCTTGGTGATAACAAAAAAGAATAGAACAACATAGTCATGTTTAGCCCATCCAACCTTGGATGGGTTTTTAAATACAAAAAAATCTACTTATGATATTTGTTTTAAGTTTATAATCAAAACATCAAACGGAGGGTATCATTATGAAACCTAGAGAAGATAGAAACAAAAACATTGAATTATTCCATATGTTTAATGTTATTTGCCTATTTGTCGGATTAGCAGCTTTAGGACTATATATGTTAATAGTCATAATCGCATCAATCATAGCCAAATCAACCGAACTATTAATAAACCTATTATATATATTCGGCGCCCCAGGGATGTTTTTAGGATATTTCTTGCTTGAACTTCTAATCGATAAAATCGAATTAGATGCCGAAAGAAATAATTTATTAAGACAAAATAAAAAAGAAGCTCCAGTTACTCCTGAAGCCCCAAAAGAAGAAAATATTGAACAATAATTTATTTTAAATAGAAAACCCTATCTTTATTTCTTGGCTTTGGCTCTATATGAGCAGTTTTGCTATATCCAAGGCAACAATGCCCAATTCCTTCATAATTGCCTTGAATCCCTAAACTTTTAAGGAATTCTTTTCCCTGTTCAGTTTCGAATTCCTCCTTAGCACGGTGAATCCAAATAGAATCAACTCCTAAACTTTCTGCTTCATTCATCATGTTCCCTAATGCTAAAGAACCATCATAGACATGAGTAGGAACATCTTTATTAGCCAAAACAATAATAACACAAGGAGAACCATAAAAAGGATCAGCTCCGACTCTACCCATAATAGAAGCATTAAATTTAGATAATTCTTCTATTTTCTCTTTATTTGTAATTACAACAAATATAGGTGATTGCAATCCTAATCCACTTGGGGCGTATAACCCTGCTTCTATAATCTTATTTAGTTTTTCTTCTTCTACTTCTTTAGATGAAAAAGACCTGCAACTTCTTCTATTTTTCAATGTATTTAAGATATCCATGTCCTCAACTCCTATTTATATTCTAATACGCAAACTGAAATTATAAATATGGTTTTATATGTTTGAATAGTTGGAAATGCATTCCATTTTGAACATACTTAAGACGTCCTTAGTAAAAAGGAGAGCATTATGTTTTATGCTAGAAAAGTAGAATTAGAAGCATTAGAAAAAAGCTTAGATGTATTTTTGGGCATGAAAGTGGCACCAAGATAACTCCTTTAAATAAATACGCTAACATTAACTACTATTTGTTCTCGCACAATGGATTCAAATTAGATTTGTTGGAAAGCAAAGATAAAAAACCTACATTTAATCTCATCGAAAATGATGTTAGAAGACAATTGAAAAAGGACTTGCCGTTAAGCAAGTCACTTAATCAATTCTATATTTATTCTACTTCCTCAACTTCAGTTGGAACTTCTTTTCCAAGACGTTGTGCCCTACGTAAGGCTCTTTCGGCATCTTTGTCGCCTTCTTTTGCAAAATAGGCAAGGAAGAATACTCCAATTAAAGCCCCGACGCCTAATAGAATCATGCCCCAATATCTATATCCCATATGGGACCATGGGGTGAGCCAAATCGCTTCCGAATACAAAATCCAGTTATCAGAATAGACAACAGGAAGGTGTTCCCCTACTATCCCAAGAATTAAAAAGAATAGACCGGCAAAGGCAATGAAAGAAGCAATCGCATAGACTACTATTTCCTTTGTTTTGATTTTCGAATTTGATTTGCTCATATTAATTAGCCTCTTTTATTAAGCGGATTTGACTTCGCTTTCTTTAGCTTTAGCAGCAGCTTCATTATCAAGCTTGACTTGTTCTAGTAAACCATTGATCAATTGTGGGTAGCAAGCACGGAAAGTTGCTTCGCAGTCACGGACATAAAGATTGATGGTTTCAGTAGCTTCTCTCATGACATCTGGGAATTTCTTTCCAGCCGGGAGGTCTCTTCTTCCGGTCATCATTTCCATTAAGGCAACAATCTTGTCTTCCATGTTCTTATAAACAGCATCGGTCTCTTTTGCTTGGCCACGGACAAAATTAATGTTTCCAATGACGGTTTGGATATCGTTACCGATGAATTTGCTAGCTGGAGATTCGGCACCTTTGGCTTCGTTTCTAGCTTGGTTATATTCATTGAATAAGCGATTTAGGTCATTGACTAAGGTTAAGAAAGCAACCCCGCGATACATAGCATCTTCGGCCTTGGCAACTTTTTCGGCTTCGGCAACATCAAGATTCTTGCTATGTCCATCATTAAGGATTCCATTAATCATGGAAGTGATATTTTCGTGTATTGGCAATACGTGCTTATAGATAGCTAGGTGTTGATTATGATCAACCCTTAATCCGTCATCGGCAAGCTTCAATATTGTGGAATTATCGCCATAGACTTCGGCATAGAAATCACGGATGGCTTTTTCTAGCTTTTCTCCATTTTCGCCAGAATGATCGATAATATCCTTTAAAGGAGTATGTTGATCAACTTCGACAAGGATGGAACGCTTCTTTTCTTCGAACAATTTGGTATCGAATGTTTCTTTA
>DAVZIW010000138.1:0-3711 GCA_052273085.1 Candidatus Alloenteromonas sp. | reverse complement strand
AAAAATCAAGAAGAGCTAGATGAAAAGTGGAAAGAAACTATTAGTAAAATTTGCTTGTAATGATTGAGAAAGAAGAGGTGATTATTTATTAAAGTAATCAATTCAACGAAATCTTTTGTGGTTAAAGTCAATAAATAGATAAAATCTGAGTTGTTAACTTAGAAGAAGCTATAAAGTATTAGTTACGCTTAGTGAATAATTTAATATCAAAGTATTATGGTTCTTTTGATACGATAGGTTTACCTTTTAGTCTAGGGTCGTATATATATTGTGATGAAGAACTTGAAAACGATAAAGACAAAGGAATAACGTATCCTAGGATTCCGGTTCGTCTATGGCAGAAACGGAAAAGTTAGAAGGAAGGTATTGGTGAAGACTAGGAAGCGGTTACGTGACTTGGAAAGGAAAGGCATGACTAGGGAACAGAACGCAAGCTATCTTGGAAACCTTTAGAGAAGCAGTGACTATGGTCTGCGGAAAAGGATAAAGAGAACTGCCAAAGGACAGGAACGACAGTAAGCTTGCTTGCAACAGAGGCTGAAACTCGTATACAAAATTCACAGCTGCCTGTATACGAAAAAGTATACGAGCTCCAGTTAATGGTTGGTTCAAAACTCGCAATTTGAGAATCAAAACTCGTATGCAAATTCATAGAAAGTCGATGAAATCAGGATTTTTCACAATCACCACTCGATTTTAAAGACGGTCAGGAAAATTATAAAAGCTCCCGTCATCTCCACCATATTAGTAGACATACTTTGATACAAGAAATCAAAGGTCAAAATAGTAGAAAATGGCACCTAAGGTGCTGTTTTTTATTACTTTTTCAGCATGTGGGGCTAGTTCGAGCCAACATTAAAGCACCATTTATCACCTATAATTTTGAGTCCCTACTTTCGTGTGAAACGATTTGAAACGATTTGACTTGGGGGGAGTATATTACCTAAAAGGAATAGAAACTAAACTGTACTTACGCTGATAGAGGCAATGAAGATTCGGAATCATTCAACAAGAGATATGAGGAAATTAACAAAAGATATAATAAAACCACCGATTCAATTAATAATCTAATTAAAGAAAAAGAACTGACAATTCTTAAGAAAAACAAACTCCGTTCCTACATTAAATTTTTAAAGGATAATCCTGAGAAGATAGAAGTTTGGAATAAGAAATCCTCTATGGAATTAGTGGAGTCTGAAGTAGTTAATATAGATTCAACAATTTCATTCAAATTCTATGATGGAAGAGAAATAAGAGTTTAATTTTATCGGCGTAAATTCATGTTTACTCGCTTGTAAGGTAATAAGCAATAACGATTAGAAATAATTAGAACAGTTTCCTTATGTTTCCTATGCTTTGGAGATAATGAATCTATATGGGGATTCTCAATTAGAAAATAAACTCTTTGTTTTAAATTAAAGTTGAATATAAAGGAATGTGCGAGTAAAATAAAGTCTGACTTTAGAAAACTCGGAGGATAATCCTATTATGTATATTAAAAGAAACATTGAAAAAACTGTAGTTGAACTATCAAAAAGTTATCCAGTAATTATGGTTTGTGGGCAAAGGCAAGTTGGTAAATCAACAATGCTCAATCATATTAAAGGTGATAGAAAATATGTTACTTTAGATGACAGAACCGCTTATAGACTTGCAAAAGATGACCCAGAATTATTTTTTGAAACATATGGATATCCTCTTATTATTGATGAATTCCAAAAAGCGCCATCTATTCTAAATGAAATTAAGCATATTGTTGACATGAAGTTATTGAATAATGAAGATTGCAACGGCTTGTTTTGGCTAACCGGTTCACAAAAATTCAAAATGATGAATGATATATCTGAATCTCTTGCCGGTAGAGTCGCGGTAATGGATATGAGTAGTCTTTCTTTTTCTGAAATTGAGGAACTAGATAAAGGCGTTTTTAATCCTAGAATCGAAGAGTTAAAAAAGAGAGAATTTAAACCTCGCAATATCAACGAAGTCTATGAGGATATTTTTAGAGGCGGCATGCCTAAAATCATTGCTAGTAATGTTGATAGAGATAGATATTATATGGATTACGTCAACACTTATTTAGAAAGAGATGTTAAAGATTTATCACAAGTTGGAAAACTAGATGAGTTTTATCAATTTTTAGTGTATTGTGCTGCTCATACCGCTCAGGAAATTAAATATGATAGTATTTCTAAAGAAGTAGGGGTATCCGCTCCAACTATTAAACAGTGGATAACTATTTTAGAAAGAAGTGGTGTCATTTATATTCTCCATCCTTATTATAAAAAAGTTACTGATAGATTAGTGAAAACACCTAAAATGTATTTTTTGGATACAGGCTTAGCGGCTTACTTAACCAAATGGCCTAACGCGGCTACATTAGAAATGGGAAATTCTAGTGGTGCATTTTTTGAAACATACGCAGTAAGCGAAATATTAAAGTCTTATTATAATGCTGGTAGAGAACCTAATTTATATTATTATCGCGACATTGACAAAAAAGAGATTGATTTATTAATTGTGGAAGGCAACTCAATATTCCCAATTGAAATAAAAAAGAGCAAATCACCTAGCGATCCTGATAAAAATGTTAGTGTCCTAGCTAAATACGACATGGACATCGAGAAAATGGTTGTTCTATGTATGGTGGATGATATTGTTCCATTAAATAAAGATACATACCTTTGCCCTTTGAATAAAATTTAATATTTAGTTCTTTTTATCGACAACAAATGGTAATTAGCGAAGTAAAAAAATGCATTTGAAAGAGGTTTAATAATGACTAGTAAAGATATATGTGTTCGCTTAGAAGATGGTGTTGTTAATATCCGTGTTGGTGCAATCATCTTGAAAGAAAATAAAGCCCTTATGGTTAAAAATAGCCACGATAATTTCTATTATTCTGCCGGCGGTCGTATTAGATTTGGCGAAACTTCAGAATAGGCAATTAGAATTTGAAAATGAGGTAAATCGTAAATTTGAGCAAGTGTTTAGAATAATAGAAAGATTAGATTTACCAAAAACTGCATTTATTGATAAAAAATTACTAGAAAGAATAAAAGGAATTACTGACTTAGCAATTAGGAGAGAATTGAATCCCGTACTTAAGAAGAGTGAGGGCTTTGATTCTTTTAAAGCAATAGAAAACGTAATCACAACTTTAACGAGCATATTGGCCCGAGTATAAAAGAATCGGAGTATTTAAAGGACCTTTCAAAAGGATACTTTGATCCCACCTTGTTGTTTGATAAAACAGTTTCGGCTCGAGGTAAAAATCATCCAATGGCTAAATGGAGAGCCTTTAAAATCAAAAATAAATAGTAGTTATTCTAATTCAATAGTTGCTGGCGGTTTGCTTGTATAGTCATATAGGACCCTATTGACACCATTAACTTCATTTACAATACGGTCACTAACTCTAGAAAGGAAAGAATAAGGCAAATGAAAGCTAGATGCAGTCATGAAATCGTCTGTTTTCACTGCCCTTAAAATAATTGCATATTCATAGGTTCTATAATCGCCTTTGACTCCGACACTTTTCATATTGGAAAGGGCGGCAAAATATTGCGATACCTCTTTTGAATATCCTTCTTTTTCCATCTCTTCCCTAAATATGGCATCCGCTTCTTGGACAATCCTAATCTTATCTTTATCTATTTCTCCAATTATTCTTATCCCTATCCTGGGCCGGGGAAAGGTTGCCTATATACT
>DAVZIW010000137.1:0-3821 GCA_052273085.1 Candidatus Alloenteromonas sp. | reverse complement strand
GACCTATATTCGTTACCAAGAATGATTTTGAAAGCATGTTATCATGAGAAATGATTATTATGACAATCATTTTTCTACTGAAGAAATAAAAGACGTTGTTTTAAATCCATCTTCAATACTTTCTTGCAAGAAGCAATCCAAGTCGCTTGGATTTGTTAGGGTTATGGCCCCTTCAATTGAAGTGGAAGTGGGAAACGTTTCTTATAATGTTGCCCAAATAAAGAAATCGTTAAAGAAGGCGGAAGAAAACGAAGTTGAAGTAGTTTGCTTCCAAGAGTTATCTATTTCTTCTTATACATGTGGCGATTTCTTCTTAACTGATTCTTTATTAAATAAATCTTTGGAAGGTCTTAAGGATCTTAAAGAATTTAGTAAGGATTTTAATCTAGCTTTCTGCGTTGGGCTTCCTCTTCAAGTCAATAATAGTCTTTATAATGTCGCGGCTCTTATTCATAAAGGAAAGATATTAGGAATCGTTCCTAAGAAGAATATTCCTAATTATTCTGAATTCTATGAAAAAAGGTATTTCGATGAGGGTATTGAAGGCCCAATAGAGATTGAACTATTTGGAGAAAAAACATACTTCGGAACCAATCTTATTTTCGTAGATGAAGATTATCCTGATTTAAAAATCGGGATTGAAATATGTGAGGACCTTTGGGTTCCGTCTTCTCCGTCTTCATCTTTGGCGTTAGCAGGGGCTACTTTGATTTTAAATCTATCTTCTTCAAATGAAACTGTATCAAAAGCTAATTATAGAAGAGATTTAGTAAGGATGAATTCCGCTAAATTAATATGCGGTTATGTTTATGCTGATTCAGGGATGGGGGAATCTACAACTGATCTAGTATTTTCTTCTCACCAAATCATTTGCGAGAACGGCTCAATACTTTCAGAAGCGAAACCATTTAAGTTTACTGATGCGATTTCTGATGTCGATATAGAGAAACTTTCTAACCAAAGAAGAAAGATGACAAGCTTCAAAAACAAATTGCAAAACAATTATAAATATTTGACTTTTGCGCTGGATTTAAAGAAAAAAGATACGTTATTACGTCACTATAATAAGAATCCATTTGTTCCAGAAAAAGAAGGAATTGACTTAGAAAGAGTCGAATCAATTTTAACAATGCAAGCTTATGGATTATTAAAAAGATTAAAGACCATTCACCAAAATAAAGTCATTATTGGACTTAGCGGTGGGCTAGATTCAACCCTTGCTTTATTAGTAGCCCACGTTGCTTTTAATATTGCTTCATATCCTTTTGAAAACATCTTGGCGGTTACTCTTCCTTGCTTTGGCACTAGCAAAAGAACCCATGACAATGCAAAGGCCTTATCAGAAGCTTTGGGAGTAAGTTTTAAGGAAATAAATATCGCCTCAAGTGTTTCTTCTCACTTTAAGGAAATTGGCCATGATATAGATAACCACAATGCTGCTTATGAAAATGCACAGGCTAGAGAAAGAACACAGGTCCTGATGGATTTAGCAAATGATATAAATGCCTTGATGATTGGTACTGGCGATTTAAGTGAATTATGCTTAGGCTGGTGCACGTATAACGGGGATCATATGTCGATGTATGGGGTTAATGCATCAATTCCTAAGACCTTAGTTAGATATCTTTGTAAAGGCTATGCTGAATTAAATAAAAAGACAGCTCCATCTCTTCTAGATATTATTGATACTCCAATCTCGCCTGAACTTCTTCCTTTAAATAAAGGTCAAATAGAACAAAAGACTGAAGATAAAATAGGCCCTTACGAGCTTCACGATTTCTTTATTTACCATTATTTAAGATTTGGATATTCTCCTACTAAATTATTCTATTTAGCACAAAATGCATATAGGGATAGCTTAAGTAATGAAGAGATAAAGAAGTGGCTAAGGTTATTTTTTACTAGGTTTTATCATAACCAATTCAAAAGAAGTTGCCTACCTGATGGACCTAAGGTTGGATCAGTTGCAATATCTCCTAGAGGTGATTTAAGGCTCCCTAGCGATGCTAGTGTTGACGATATTTTGAATGAGATAGATAGAATTATTTGTTAGTTTGTTTTATTTTAAATATAAGAAGGGAGTAAACATATGGCCGATAAGACAAAGGTTTATCACATTTCCAAAAGAAGTGATGGCAAATGGGCTATTAAATTCGCTGGGGGCGAAAAGGTTATCAAGACCTTTGCAACCAAGGAAGAAGCTATGAAATATGGCGACACTTTGGCTGGAAATCAATCTGGAATTGTTTTGGTGCATGCTTCAAAAGGCAAGAATGCAGGCAAGATCCAAAAGCAATACAATTCTTTGAAGAACGTAAAATAATTATTTGATTACTATTTTCTTTTCTATTCTATTATCGACGTATATTTCTACGACTTTATTAAAATGGGCAAGGCAATAAGGACTTGGCATTTCATAATGTGATGCCATATCCATTATTATATTGTCTGGAACCCATTTTTCTTTTGGCCTAGCTTTGTTTATTTCTAGGCATTTCGAATAATCGTTTAACTTTAACAATATCATTTCAAAAAAATTGAATTCTTCTAGGTGGCGAACAAAATAAAGCCTTCTTTCGTCATAAAGCATCGTTGTATCAAAGACTACAGTTAACTCATCATGTTCTAAAGCTAACTTTTTGGCCCTAGCAATCATTTCTTTATAGACGGGAGTCATATTGAAATAAGGAGGGAATTTATCATAACTTCCATATAAATCTTTTCTAACTTCATCGGCAGCGACTACATAAATTGCCTCTTTTGGGTGTCTAGATGCATAACCTTTTGAATAAGTTGATTTTCCTATCGCGGCAGGTCCGCATACCAATAAAAGTTTTTTCACAAGGCAATTTTATAATTTAAAGATATTTAATTCATTAACAAAATTAAGTTTTCTAAACATTTTTGCTGTATTTGAGTTGATAATACAAAAAGCGTGGATAAAATAAAGGTATGGATAATTTTACAAGAGCCCAAGAAGACTTTGTTGAAGCCTTATTAATGTTAGAGGAACAAGGGCTACCTCTAGAAACTACTAAAGTTGCTCGCTTACTCAATGTGTCTAAGCCTGCCGTTCACCAAATGGGTCACGAACTAATCGACAAAGGATTAATAACTAGAAAAGATTACGGCGACATGACTCTTACTGATGCAGGGAGAGAATTAGCAAGGAAGGTTTTTAACCGTCATAAGATATTAAAACAATTCCTTATTGAATTAGGCGTCTCTGAAGATGTTGCAGAAGACGATTGCTGCAAGATTGAGCATGTAATCTCAGAAGAAACATTCGAAGTAATCAGGAAAAAAGTAGAAGAGAAATAATTATCTCTTTAAAGAATAGAAGTAGTTGTAGACGTAGTGGCTATTAGCTTTATCTATGGCTTCTTCTTTTTCTTTTGCAAACATTAAATTGATCATTAGATTAGTATTTGTTTCAATTAGGGGTGATAAGAATTTGGCTTTTAATATGGCTAGCTGTCTAGATGTATTGAATTCTTTTCTTTCTAGGTCTATCTCAAAGAATAAATCTAATAGATCCAATATGTCATTTTCCAATTCTAGATATTCTTTTTTGCTTAAATTATTCTTATTTATTATTTCTGCATCTAGTGAATTAACTTCGAATTTAGACAAACTATTTAAAAATTTATCTTCCTTGGTGGATGATAATTCTTTTAGTTCACGTTTCATGTAGCCTAGAAATAAGAAAGGGAAATCCTTGGAGGAAGAAATTGGTTCCAATTCGATTAATATTTTTTCTTTAAGTCTAGTAATCTGCGTGTTCATCCTAGAAGCAATTTTACAATAATTTTCAAATATAC
>DAVZIW010000136.1:0-3854 GCA_052273085.1 Candidatus Alloenteromonas sp. | reverse complement strand
GCTTGAAATTTCAAAAGAGCAAGCGTCTTTTGTTTATGCAAACGAAGCCGACGTTCTGAACGTTGCCTTATTCGGTATGACCGCAAAACAGTGGAGAGATAAAAACCCTGATAAAAAAGGTAATATTCGCGATTATGCCGAAGTGTCGCAACTTGTATGTCTTTCCAACCTTGAAAATCTGAACGCTTACCTGATGGAATGCGGATTAAGTCAACCGGAACGACTTATTGAACTGAATAAAGCGGCGATCCGACAAATGAAAGTTTTGGCAGAAGAGACGCCCAAAATATCCGACGGCGCAGACGAACAATGAGGTGTACTATGAAATTCTCCGAAAAAGTGAAATATGCAAGAATGAAACTTCTTTTAACGCAGGAAGCGTTGGCAAAAGAACTCGGCGTTTCTTATGCGACAATCTGTCGTTGGGAAAAGGATAACCGCGAACCGCAAATTGTATCGCAAGGCAAGTTTTACGCGTTCTGCGAAAGCAACGGCATTAAGTTTGAGAATTAAGGGAGAAACTATATGGCTACAAGCAAAAAACTTGAAACAATTTATTATAACGGGCAACCCGACGGTATCCGTTCTATCCATCGCCATTTATCTACGATAACCACATACGTTATTCCACGCCCGTTGCTTTCGGAAGCAAAGAAAATTTCGGGAATTACAAGACCGGGAATATACTATTTAATTAACGAAAACGACGAAAATAAGATTGCTCAAATTTATATCGGACAGACAAGGAATGGCGTTACTCGGCTCGACGATCACAATCGTTCAAAAGATTTTTGGAATAAGGCTATTATGTTTCTTGCCGATAATAAGACGTTTTCTCTCGATATGATAAGCGGACTTGAAGAATATGCCATCATCAAAGCACACGAGTCAAAGCGATATAAAGTAGAAAACTCTGTTCGTCCTAAATATGAAATCGACGAATACGATCTGCCCTCTATCGAAGAAGTCTATGATGAAATTCAATTCGTAATGGCTACTCTCGGGTATAAAATGGACGATGCAAAACAGAGTAACGATAATCGTGAGATATTCCATACAACAAGAAACGGTATTCTCGCTTACGGCGTATATGATGGGGACAAGTTTCAAGTATTGCAAGGCTCTCAAATCAACATGATTAAGCCTACAAATCTTGAAAAATACAATAAACAAAGAACGGAATTGCAATCTAATGGCGATATCGAATCGGAGAACGGCATTTATATCCTGAAAACAACATTGGAGTTTAATACGCCGAGCGGTGCAAGCGATTTTATTCTCGGCGGTTCAACAAACGGTTGGACTGAATGGAAAAATAAGGACGGGAAAACGTTAGACGAGATTTTTAGGAAATAACAAGGGGATGTTATATGAAAAAAGCATTGATAGTGGGGATTGATAATTATTTAAACATATCAGACTTGACTGGTTGTGTAAATGATGCACACGATGTTGCAAATGTGTTAGCTCGGAATGCTGACGGTATATTGAATTTTGATGTAAAAGTTATGACTGTTCTTTCTCCTGCGATAGTTTGTATTATGTCCCAACTAATTGGTTCGCATTTAAACCAATATGATTTTCCCTCTTCTATTGAATCTCCATTTGAGAATGTATAGTTATTTGAACAAGGGGATGCGACTATTTTTGTATAGTATTGCTTATTAAATAGATACCAATCATTAGGTCCATTTTCAGTTAGGGTATCTAATTTTGATATAAGGCCTTCATTATTTACCTAACTTGAGGATATAATCCATAAGTCAATTTGCTTACATCAATAGAAGCTACTGGCTTCATTGCAAAATCTTTAATTTTTCTGCATTAATCTCGGCTTGGGTTAAAAATTTTGCCTGCAAAGAAACATCAGCAGCAGGCATTATGAACGTATATGTTGCCTCTTCACTTTCTAAAGTAATCCCATCGCGATACCAACCATAAAATAAGTATCCTTTGTAAGGAGTTGCCCTTACTGTTATTTCTTCATCGGTAAGCCCTTCTCCGGAAACAATAGAAATAGCCCCTCTTCTTGAATCCATTGAAGATACGTTTAATGCATTTCTATTGGCTTTCCACCTTGCTCTTAAAGTAACGTTATCTGCTATTTTCCAAATCGCATTATTATAGATTCTAGTTTCATTATAATACCAGCCTTCAAAGGTATATCCTTCTTTTGTTGGATTAGGGAAGTTGACTGAAAATCCGAATTTGACATCAAAGCTAGTTTCGCTAACTTCCCCTCCGTTTGGATCTAGAGTTACTTTATATTCATTGGCTTTCCACTTAGCAATGAAAGTCTGGTTTTTATCAACATTCCAAACCCCTTCATTTTCCATAAGCTTATTATCTTTATACCAACCAGCGAAGGTATATCCAGTTTTAGAAGGAATAGGTAATGTATATGAGGTATTGAACTTTATTTTGTATTCAGTTTGTTCTAGATTCCCTCCATTTGGGTCTAGAGTCAAAGTATAGGTATTCCCATCGTTCCATTTGGCAACTAAAGTTACATCAGAAGCAATGCTCCATATGCCTTTGCTTTCAATTTTTTCTCCCTCGTAATACCAACCTATAAATCCAAATCCATATTTGGTAGGTTCAGGCAAAATATAAGAAGAACCAAATTTGACCGCACGGCTTCCTGATAATAACTCTCCTCCATTTGGATCAAAAGTTACGATATATCCATTCCCATCGTTCCATTTTGCATTTAAAACAAGGTCTCCTACGCTTCCTTGCGTAATTGAATCGATTCTCAAGTTAGTTTCGTCATTAAACCATCCTTCGAATTCATATCCGGTTTTAGTGGCGGGATAAAAAGTTATATTGTCTTCGAAATTATATGAAGTAGGGTTATTTTCGTGATTAACCCCTCCATTTAAGTTATAGGTAATATTAAATTGGAGTTTTTCTTGCGTATAAGTTGCAGTGTATATCTCGTCTTTAATAACTTCGCTTATTGATGGGTCCCATCCGTTAAATGTATAGAAATATCTATCATCATTAGGTTTAGTAGGGGTAGCCCCATCATAACTAGGGGTATCGCCTTTTTTCACATTTTCATCAACTTCAAGAACTGTTCCGTCATGATTCTTCCAAGTAACCGTATATCTCTCTTCTAGAATTGAAGTAGATGTACTTGATTCAGTTGATTCTTCGGTAGATTCAACTTTGGTTGATGTTTCTTTAGATGATTCCTCGCTAGATGTAACTTTGGTTGATGTTTCTTTAGATGATTCCTCACTAGATGTAACTTTGGTTGATGTTTCTTTAGATGATTCAACGCTAGAAGAAGTTGTTGATGAAGGTTTATTACAGCTAATAACTAGTAAAGATATTAAAGCC
This sequence comes from Candidatus Alloenteromonas sp., assembly GCA_052273085.1. GTDB lineage: Bacteria > Bacillota_I > Bacilli_A > RFN20 > CAG-826 > Alloenteromonas. The sequence continues at coordinate 509 of DAVZIW010000136.1, read as the reverse complement.
AGTAAAGGCATCGCCTTATAATTTAATTTATCTTGTCTCATATTTTCTCCTTAAAATAGGGATTTAACATTTACCTGAATCTATATTCTTATAGAAGTTTTCTATCTCTATTTTTCAATAACAACAGAGATTGAGGCACTTGTCTATTTTCTTATATCATAGGAAAAGAAAACGAAAAAGGTACTTTTAGGTAGCAAAAACAAAACCCTAGAAGTTATCGAAATAATATTTTTAAAGATTGATAGATGTTAAAGGAGTGGGTGTGATCTTAATAGATTTGCATTTAAGTGTTCGCTACGAAAATCGATATCATGTTCACTAATGCTCACTGAACAGTAATTCAAGGCCTTTAAAAGCATGATAAAACAATAGTACATCGATTCGGAAAAGTTCTAATAAATTTTATATGTCATAAAAATGCATACTCCATGGTTAGGAGAATAGCATTAGTTAAACAATTTGTTTTAGAGTGGATATCTTTTAGGGATACGATTGTTCCAGCCATTTCC
>DAVZIW010000135.1:0-3928 GCA_052273085.1 Candidatus Alloenteromonas sp. | reverse complement strand
TTACAACTATATTTATATTCCCATTATTAGAATCCTCTTTATCAGGATTAATAAAATCAAAAGAATCAACTTTATTAGTAGCAGGTTTAATAATGTTATTAATAGATGCTTTAATTTATGTAGGCGGCCTAGCTTTAGTAAAAGAAAGGCTCGTGTCTTCTATATTTAGGAAAAAGGAAAATAACAATGGCTAATCCAAATCTAAAGGAAAATAAATTCAAGAGGATGCTTGCTCTTCCTTTTAGGGGCATTATCAAAAAAATGATGCCTTTAACATATATAAAGCTCCAATATAGATATATAACACATCATAAACTAAATATTAAAAATCCAACTAGATATACCGAAAAGCTCCAATATCTTCGTTATTTTGTCTATCCAAAAGATAAAGAAGCATCTAGATGTGCTGGTCGAGTTACTGTCAGGGATTATATTAAAGAAAAAGGATATGAAGATACCCTTATTCCTTGTTTAGGTGTATATGATGATTTTGACGATATTGATTTTAGAAAATTGCCAGATTCATTTGTTTTAAAAGCAAGCCATGCATCTGGATTTAACTTAATCGTAAAAGATAAATCAAAACTAGATATCAAATCAACAAGAAAGCTATTTAAGAAATATCTAAGAACTAACTACGGCAAGAAGACATTAGAACTCCATTATTCTCCGATTAAGCCCCAAATAATAATCGAACAATTTATCGGGGATAAAGACTCATTGCCTACCGAATATAAAATTCATGTCTATAACGGCAAGGCTAGAAATCTATATGTAGTTACAGGAAGAGGGAAAGATATTAGATATACCGAACTCTATATCGATTACACCCCTTTTGATGGAAGCCAGTTCAATGGATGGAAAAAAGCAGATGTTTTGCCTCCAAAACCATCTAATTTTATTGACATGGTAAAAATGGCAGAAGACTGCTCCAAAGACTTTCCTTTTGTTAGATTTGATTTATATAATATAAACGGAAAAATATATTTTTCAGAAATGACATTTACCCCCGCAAAAGGAACACTTATCCTAGATGATGATAAGGTCGATTTTGAAATGGGAGAATGGCTAGATATATCTAAATATCTTAATTCCAAGTAGAGTCAGGGAAAAATACTTCAAGTAACATTATCCCTACATAATTTGGGGATTCGATATCAAAATTTGAAGTAGTTTGGTAAGTCGTATCATCATTAATTAATTTATAATCGATAGACATTCCTACTACCCCTTTTGGATCAAAATCAACATCATCAAAATAGAATCCTACTAAGGAAGTAAATTCGGCAGAGAAGTTAGTCTGCAATTTCACTTCTTTTAAACAAAATATGTAGGACGTGTAGTTATTATCCTTATCTAATTTAAAGAAAGTTACATTAATATCGAATGTAGTAATTCTTCCTTTCCCTGAATCAGTCGTGTCACTTCCTCCTCTAGCAGAGAAGGCAAAATATTTCGCATCGGCTAATTCTAGTGGAAACCTAGTTCCATAACCTGATTCATCTAATTCTACTAAAGAATACGAACTCCAGGCGTTGCATCTAACCTGTCCATTATATAGCTTAGATAAATATCCATTACGGAAGGCTCTAGATACTCTTGCTAACTTCTTAGTTTGGCCATAAGCAACATCATAAAGGCTACTTTGGTCAACCCATTCCCCTACTTTAGAATCAACAATGTCAGGTTCCCAAAGAAGCTTCTCTCCTTTTGAATTAAGGAAGTCTTTTGGATTCTTGCTATAAGCCTGGTTAAAACCAGTACAATCGCTGACTTTAGAATAAGATCCTGAACCATTGAAATATTGATCATTATTTATCCCATTAGTTAAATCTTTTTTAGATATAGGATTTAATTTGGCTTCTTTTAATCCATCATCATAATGGTTATAACGATTATCCTTAAATATAGGAGCAACATAGGCATCCCCATCATAAAGTTCATTAGAATCGGCACAGGAAACTAGCCCAAAGCAAATTAATCCCAAGGCAATTAATCTTCTTTTATTCATTGATGCTAACCTCCTTAAGTTCTTTACTAACATTTTCTTTTGTTTGTTCTTTTTTAGGCTCTTTAGCTACTACTTCTTTTGGACTAGTTAAATCAATACAAAGGAAACCTAACAAGAAGAATATTAACAATTGGATATTGCTTCTAGTTATAGAAACAAAATTACCGCTTCTAGGAGAGAAAATATTATCAATCTCGCTTAGATGCCTAAATGGTAATTCCGAATTCAATATCGATAGATACATGAATACTCCAAGCAAGGCAAACCATAAGGATAATTCAGATGCGCTTGTCTCTTTTTCCATTAATTTATTTAACCCCATCTTTAGGAAAATAAAGATAATAGCGATCGTCAAAGCAAAGGCAATAAATCCATTTTGGAACAATATGGTGAATTCAAAAATTTTAAGATCATAAGTAGTTAATTTTGATGATCCAAATAGGAATGTCATAAATGAATGGAAGGAGAAACGTCTAATCTCTGCTACATCAGTTTCAAACATTATGGAAGATATCGCTTCTCTTACCGATCCTAGCATCGCGCCTTCTTTAAAATACCTACCTACCAAAGGAAGCTTATGCATGAATCCTTTTTCAAATCCAAGCACCCCGTCTATTAATAAAAGGAATATCATTAAGGAGACTAATCCAATAAAAACATAATAGATAATGTTAATTATTTTGGAGGTTTTCTCTTTATTTCTTAAGGAGAAATATTTAATCAAATAACATATAGCGCCTAATAGATATACAAGCATTAACCAGATTAATCCTCTTCTAAAAGGAACGACTAATAAATCAATTAAACCTAGACCACCACAGATAGATAAAGCTAGTATTTCTTGTTTGTCCTTGTTCTTGATTGCAAAAGGAAGAGCAAGTAAAGAGGCAGCTAAAATAAAGGAAGAAGTTTTAGCAAATGATAAAGATACTTCAACAAAAGAAAATCCATCTAGGTATTTACCTTCATTAGCAATGCTAAATACGACTCCATCAAAATAATAAACCTTATTTCTATATAGCAACGAATAGAGGAATCCATATCTAATTAGAGAATAAATAAGGGTGATAAATACTAATAAGGCTAACCCGCCTAAAAAGGCAAACATTACATATTTAACCTTCACTACTTTTAGATATCTAATCCCATATCCAAGGATGAAGAATCCTCCAAACCCAATTAATATCATTAGGTTTTGGATAATCATCGAGAAGGCATTTCCTTCATACATCTTTATCCAAAAGTAGGAGAAAGATAATAAAATAGCTAACCCACCTATCAATATTAGGAAGGTTTTTCCTTTTTTATTAAATTGTTCTAGCTTTAATCCATTGCTAATAAAAGGGATAAAGAAAAGTGACAAGCAAAACCCTACTGCCCTTAAAATAGTTAAGCCTGTAAGTCCAGCAAAGCCAAAGCAAGTCAAGGCTAAGGCTTCTAAACACAAGAAGGCTAGAACCGTGTCATATCTAGTAAGACTATTGTTTTCTTTTTCTTCCATTACCAATATGCTCCATTCTCAATATTTTTATATCCTTTAGGCTTTAATGATGGCCTAATCCAATACGAATTGATATATCTACTTACATGGCTTCTATTTTCCCATCTTTTGCCAATAATTCCAAACATTGTCATCGTAGCCCCGCCGGTTTGGATAGCTTGCTTCCCTATTTCTTTACAATGCAAGGCCAAGAAAGTTCCATAAGCCCCCGCTCCAATTAAGGCTATATCAAAATCAGTTTCATCTATTTGTGAATATAGCTTATCTAATACTTCGAAGAAACTAGATTCACTAGGTTCTTCTTTAGCAAAAGTAAGCGGAGTTTTTATAGTCTTTAACTGAAAAGTAGGGATAACCCCTTCAGGGAATAATTTATCTTTTATCTTATATTGAGATTCTATATCTTCTATAAAAGA
>DAVZIW010000134.1:0-3954 GCA_052273085.1 Candidatus Alloenteromonas sp. | reverse complement strand
AAAAGGGTAAGCAAAAGTCCATTTTCTAATCATATAGTATTGATGGCGTTTACGTTTGTCTTATTTTTTTACTTTATCTTCTCATTTATTGGAAGCGCTTACCTTTTTTTAATTATATTACACACGTACGTATTAATTCACTTTTGCACATTAGGGGCAAAACAACTCTTTAGAAGTGTTTGTCTTTATCTATAAATGTGAATGAGTTTTTAAATTAAAGAAAGGAAAAACTATGAGTACAAGAAAAAAGAGATTTATCTTAGGTCTTGCAGGAGGGGCAATGGCTCTATGTTTAGCTGGGGTTATTGCTAGCCAAAATAGCTTCAGCATCGGTATTGGGGTACATGCCGAAGACCCAAATAACATCCTATGGAAACATTATGCTGCAGTTGAAGCATCTCCAATCATGCACGGTTCTAAAGAATTCTGGGCCAACTGTTCAGAGTTAGGAAAACATTCTTTCACAAAACCAGCAAAAGGAGTATTTGAAGAAGGCGGCAACTTCGGTGCAACCAACTATTTCACCGAATTACAATCAACCGATGATAGATATGTCGGGTATAAGGAAACAACAATTTATTATGAAGGTTGGGCAAAAGAAAGTTTCATAGTAGAAAATCCAGCTGCTTTCCTTAATATCAAATCTTCAAGTTTCGCCGCTTCCGCTGCAGAATTTGGCAAAACCGATAATGATGGTTGGGTAATGAGACTAGCTGACAATAGTGCTTGTGGTTCAATTACACTACCAAAAACAAATTTCCATGAGCTCTTAAAGGGTGGAAAAATAGCAAGAACGGAAATCGGCGGATATAACAATGATACTAACATTAATTTAGTCGCGGGTGGAAAAACTACTCAAATCCATAATAACAGAAAAGATCAATCGATAGCATGCTTAACTAGAATCTCATTAACTTTCTATGAGGATTTAGACAGCAATGTTCATCTTCATTATATAGATACCCTAAATGAAGCGCCTTGCTCGGATGCTTCAAAATATGGTGAAATTATATTGACTGCGGAAGAAGCTAATGGAACATCTGCATTGAAAATTAGTACATCTCAAACAGGCGTCACTAGACACTACTGGCTGGGAAAACTACGCTTCACAACCGGCGAAAGAGTTTATAAAGATTTTTCTGCTAAAACAGGTTATACTGTTAAAAATGCCAACTCTTATACTTTCAGTGAAGCTAAAACAAAAGATAATAGCCCGTACAATCAGGTTTACGAATCAATTCATCCGACTAATTTAGCAGTAGGAATTTGGGGAAATAGCAGTGGTTCCGCCACTCTCACTCTTGATAAAATGAATTTCAAGAATCTTCTCCAAAATAACGAGGGCACCCATTTTACTATTGGCGCTTGGAACGGAGGGGAATATATTACTTATAATGGTAATAACCTAGGCAAAAACGGTCCGTATCCAAAAAATTCTCACAACTGGAACGATGCTTCCTTACTCACAAAAGAGTCTCTTGAATACACTTGGAAAAACTGGCAAATCGCAATCAACAAAACAGGCATGCATGTATATAATGTTTTTGAAAACACATATACTACCTTCGCCTTAACCGACGAGCAACTAAATGGAGAAAAATCTCTTGAATTTAAGTTAGCAAAGCAATCGAAGGATAGATTCTTCCTTTTAACGAACATGATGACTTACACCCTTTAATTCTAAATACCAAACAAAAACAAGGCCATTAGGAACAAAACTATTGGCCTTTTCTTTTTGAATACTATTCCCCTAGCAATATCCTCTCTAGGCTATCCCCTATATCACCATGTATTACATATTTAAATAGATCGTCCTTATATGTCTTTTCCTTATTAATCGATATAGATGGTTTATATGATGGATAGAATAAAGGAAGGCTTGCAAAAGGCTCTACTACTAAAGAAGTACCACCTACAATTAATAGATCTGCCTTTTTGATTAATTCAATGGACCTATTTAATTTAAAGCCATCTAATGGTTCTTCATATAAAACTACGTCAGGCTTGATAATACCCCCACAGCTACATCTAGGAATTCCATTTGAACTAATTTCTTCTAATGTGTAATGCTTGTTACAGGATAAACAATGATATGACCTGGTTGTCCCATGCAATTCAATTACATCTTTACTCCCTGCATCCTGATGCAATCCGTCAATATTTTGGGTGATAATGACTACATGGTGTCCCTGCTTTTCAAATTTGGACAACGCTAGATGGGTTTTATTTGGTTTAGCATCCCTAAATACCATCCTATCGAAATAGAACTTATAGAATAATTCGGTATGGGAATAAAAAAAAGAAGAAGAAAGGATAGTCTCGTAATCATATCCATATTCCTTCTTTTGGTTATATAACCCACTTGGGGACCTAAAATCTGGAATACCCGAGGCAGTAGATACGCCTGCCCCACCTAAAAAGAGGACTAATTTGGCTTTAGATGCAATAGAAGATAGATAACTATAATCTATTCCTTCCATCTTCTAGAAGCCTCTTTGACTTTAGAAATATCTTCTATCTTTATATGTTCAAAAGTAACCATGTCTGTCTTTTTGGCGACTTTCCCTAATTGGTCTAAATCCCTTATAGTCCAGACATTTATTGGCTTCTTTTTCTTAAAGGAGATTATCTTCTTGTTGTCGATGATATTAAAATCAATATCTAGATAATCGAAGAAATTCCTAAATGCTAGGATATCTAGTCTATTTGATCCAATTAACAATCCGGTCGTGAATTTCTTCTTGAAAGCAAAATAAAGCAAGGCACGTGGATCAAAGGAAATCATTGATATGGTCTTCTTGTTTTTAATTATAGAGAGAGCCTTATCTACTTCTTTAGCAAGGCGATGATGGTTGCCGTTATATGATTTAAGTTCCACGACAATAGGAACTCTTTCATTATTTAATTCTAGTACTTCTTGTAAGGTAGGAAGTTTTTCGCCATCTAGAAGAGAATAATTGGACTTAATTTCTTCTAATGTGAGTTCTTCAATAATTCCATCTTTATTAGTAACTCGCTTCAAATCGGAATCATGGCATACGACTAATTTCTTATCGATAGTCAAATGTACATCAAGTTCAAAAGCTAGATTATTGTCTATAGCCCTTTTAAAGGCATTTAATCCATTTTCCGTATTAGCTTCATCATGGAGTCCACGATGGGCGATCCCTTTGAATAAGCGATCGTCATAACAAGAATAATTAATGTTTTTCATAACGTGATTATGATAAACCTTTTTATCCTAAAAATATTAATAAATCGTATTAACTTTAAAAATAAAGTTATTTCTTCTTTTTCTTGGATTTCGTTTTCTTCTTGTTAAGGAACACGATTGATAAAACTAAGAAAGTTAAGCCTAATACACCTACCCCTGCAATTAATGGGATTAAATAGTTCGGTGCTTCTTTTGGATATAATTGATAGTGATCAATTTCTATATCCTTGCTTTTAATTATTTCTTCTTCGTTTTCCTTATAAGCCAAAGTAAATGTATATGTCCCAAAATCAGAATCATCAAAAGAAGGGATAACATATTCTAAAGAAGAGCAAATTAAATTAATCCCATCCTTTTTCCATGAATAGACTGGGGAATCTATATTTATATCAACAGTCGCAATTATTTTAAATTCTTCTCCTTTTGTAGGAGCATATGCGCTTAAGGTGATATTAGAAGATAATGAAGTAGTTGCTATTAAAATCGGGGTAAATAAGTTCATTGGAATATTATAGATAAAGATAAATGAAATATCTATTTTTTAAACCTAAGGAAGAAAGTTATATCATCCCCGGTAGATGACATGGCCTTAATCTCTCCATTATTGGCATCGACGATTTCTTTGGCAACTGATAAGCCAATCCCATATCCACTTTTTTCTCTTGATCTAGAATCATCTAGGGAATAGAACCTATCGAATATATGGGGTAATTTCTTTTTATCATAATGCTCACATGTAT
>DAVZIW010000133.1:0-4176 GCA_052273085.1 Candidatus Alloenteromonas sp. | reverse complement strand
AATATTCATCTAATTACAATACATCGATTGGAGAAGTGATTATCAATAAGAATAATCCAAGTTTATGGGGGATATTAATGAATATTCCTTGTCTTGTCTTGCTTAAAGATAAGACAGGTAAAGAGAAAAGAATTTCCAAAGGTGGAGTTATTCCTATTGTCGATGGATTAAAAATCAAATTCAATCCGAATACAGTGGGGGAAATATTAACAAATTAGGTTTTATACATAAGTAATGTAACATTGCTTTTTATCATATAGCCAAATAAGGAAAGGAAAACAAAATGGAAACTGAATTATTAAACGAAGGCATAAGGAAACAAGAATTGAACCTTATATTTGTTATCGATTCTAGCGGATCAATGGAAGGGGAAAAGATTGGTGCGGTCAATAATGCGATTAGGGATGTGATTAGTATCATGCCCGATATCCAAGAAGATACTTCTGATGCAAAAATTAAGATTAGCGCGTTAACTTTTTCTGATACTTGTAACTGGGTTTATAACCAACCGAAAGATGTAAATGAATTCAAGTGGAATGATATTTCTACTTCTGGGGCTACTAATTATTCTGCAGTTTATGATGAATTAGCCAAATTCCTTTGCAAGAAAGAAAACGGCGGCAGTATGCCTGATATTGGGGGAGTTGCTCCTATTATCGTATTTATGAGCGATGGCATGCCTACTTCTATTGATTGGAAGGAACACCTAAATTCATTGAAAAAGAAGGGATGGTTCAAGGTCGCATTAAAATACGCTTTGGCAATCCAAATCGATACAAATGAAGCTATGGATACCTTGTCTTCTTTTACTGGTAACCCAGAAACCGTATTAAGGGTATATACGGCAGAAGCCTTAAGGAAAGTAATAAAAGTAATCGCTGTTTCTGCTAGCAAGGCTAAATCTTCATCAAGCCAAATTAGTAATGGATTTATTGTTTCTAAAGATGAAATGGCTAAGCAAGAAATTGCTGCTGAATTAGAAGAAATTAGCAATGTCGAATGGTAAAGGAGCTATCAATGGCAGATAGGATTGCCAAAGAAAAACTAAATATTATCTTTTTAATCGATACTTCTAAATCCATGCAAGGAAGAAGGATAAAGCAAGTCGACCAAGCTATAATGGATATAAAGACATATTTATCCGACCTCCAAAAAGAGAATACCAATGTCGATTTTTATATTAGCCTTATCCAATTTGGCACTTCTTCATCTTTCTATAACGACAATAAATCAATTAACGTCGATGAATTTGAATATAGCGGACTCAAGTGTGGTGGCTATTCTAATTTGCATCTAGGTCTAGATAACCTTATTGGAATAATGAAAAAGGAATCAAAAGGAGGGATAATGCCTGATTTTGGAGGTGTTGCCCCAATTGTTCTTTTATTAACTGATGGCCATCCAACAGGGAATAACTATAAAAAGAAATTGATTGAATTAAAAGATGTCCCTTGGTTTAAAGTGGCTTTGCGTTATGGGATTGCGATTGAGCTAAATGATGATAGGACAACTAAGGTATTACATGATTTTACTAGTAAAAATGGCGATGTAATTAGCTGTTATGATTCGAATATGTTAAAAGATATCATTAAGATTATTGTCGTTACGGCTTCTAAAGTTAAATCTAGCTGTTCTAGCATTGATGAATCTAGAAAAAGCCAAAACGAGATTGCTCAGCAATTAATAGCCGAAGAATTAGCAGAGACAGAAAAGTGGGGGTGGTGATATATGCATTATATATTTAACAAGACTTGTATTGGCTATCTTCATCTAAGAAACAATAAGCCGTGCCAGGATTATTCTTCTTCCTATAAAGATAATGAAAGGATGATTGTTAGTTGTGCAGATGGTCATGGGGGCAATGTCTATATTAGAAGTGAGATGGGTGCTAAATTAGCTTCTCTTGCCGTCAACAATGTCTTTTTTGGCATTGATAATCGTTTCTTTGCTAAATCAAATAATGAAAACCTAGAGGATAAGATTAAATTACTTGTCTTATGTGAATTTGATAAATTAGTGGAAAAGGAAATTGGAACTAAGCCGATTAGGAAAGCTGAATTAGAAGGTTTGGATGAAGATGATATAGATGCATTAAGGTTTAATCCTTCAAAAGCCTATGGGACTACTCTTACTGGAGCAATGGTCTATAAAAACAAGATTATTGCCATATCTATTGGCGATAGCGAATGCCTAGGTATTAGAAAAGGTGAATTAGTAAAGATATTTGATAATTCAAATGATCCGGCTGGGAATATTACTTATTCGATGTGCCAAGAAGACGCCTATAAATATCTTAGGGTAGCCATTATTAATTCAAAGGAATTAGATGGAATATTCTTATGTAGTGATGGCTTATCTAGCCCATATCAAAGCTATATGAATTTTACTTCTAGCTATTTAAAGCCATTAGTTAGAAATGTATTGAAATCAAATTCACTTAATGAAGTAGATAAGGGGATAGATAAAATAGCCTTGGAGTTAGGAGTCGGGGATGATGTTAGCCTTTCTTTTGTATTAAATGAGAAGACTAATATCAAATATTATAGTTAATCAGAGGGTGATTATTACTGGGGATAAATATGAATTATTCGGAAGCGTTTCTAAAGTCAATAGATTTATATGGATTGGATATATTGGATAATAGCTTTTTGCTATCTTCTTTTATTTCTGACCACATAAAGAATTCATCTAAAGAGAAACGTCTATTAGAAACATATCTTTTATTAAATAAGGATAACCATATTTATCAAAGTATCAGGGGTTATCCTTTGGAAGAAAGTAAAAAGATAATAAAGGAAGAGATAGATAAACTTGATGATGTTTATTCAGCTTCTGAATATATCAAATCTATCGAACCTTTATTACTTATTTTATATAAAGACGAATATAAATTAATGGGGGACGGGAATACAATGAATATTGCGATTAATTCAGTTAATATGGTAGATGATGACTGTTATGAAGAAGATATAGATGGGGGCGATGAAGAGGATGAAGAAGATCTAGATGACTATGCTACCGATGAAGCAGGTTTAGAAGAGGATGAGACTGAAAGCGCCGACTACGTAGACGAAGATTCGGATTCTGCCGATACCGAAACTGAAGAAACTAGTTATGTTAATGAAAACCCAACCACAACTGATGAAGGGGAAGAGAGTTATGACGATGAAAATTTAGATTTGGCTGAAGAGGCGGCAGAAGAAACTCCAATCCAAATTGAAGAAGAAATATTACCTAAGCCTTTATTGATTAAAATTGGCCCTAGAATCCGTAATACCTATATCAGGATTGGATCTACTTCAAATAATTACTATGCGATTGGTTTGTCTTTTAATCATTATGTTCCAATAGAAAACATCGTTAAATAAAATAAGATAATCGTAGATGAGTCTAGCTTTCCTTCTTATTTAGTTAAATACAAAGGAAAATGTGTTCTTGATATACCTAGAGATAAATATGATGAAATTAGTATTGTTTACCAAGGCAAATCCAAATTAAAAATAAATGTATTCAATATGGGGGATAACATAGTTAATAAGTTATCTATTGATTCAAATGGACATTCATTAATATTTAAAGGTAAGGTTAATAATCTAGATATTGCCCAGGATAAAGGAAAGATTAGATTAAAAGGCAATAATGAATATTTAAATATAAATGGACTTACAACCGATGTTAAATGCTTGTTAAATCCAAATAACCTTAAACAATGTAATGTAAGTACTTTAAAAGGTAACATAGGATTGTCTTTCTATGGTTGCAAGCTATATCCAAGGGTTAATGAATCTTTTGAAACAATTAATAAGGTGGAGGGAACTTATAAAATAAATGGTAATGACATTAATATGTTATTAAATGCATCAAAAGGTAAGGTAAAAGTTGGCTGATTTAATTGTTTAGAGTCAACATCAGGTGTATTATAGGAAAGATATTTATGGGGAAGGCTGCAATGTGCATAAGGATGCTCCAGATCCTTAATACTGGGCGCATCTACAAAATATCTGAATTGGCAGATCTTTTAGACACGAACCCAAGAAACATCATCGAATACAAGAAGGAGCTTGAGGAGGTTGCCGAGCAGGAGAATCATGCCTTTTTTATTGAAACAATTCCTGGACGTTATGGTGGATATAGGCTTAGTAAAAATTATGTCATACCAAGTTTAAAACTATTACC
>DAVZIW010000132.1:0-4177 GCA_052273085.1 Candidatus Alloenteromonas sp. | reverse complement strand
GTATATTCTCTAAACCCGTTTTTGGGATTTAACACCACAAAATTTGGTATATAAAAGATTAGAAAACTTTTTTATTTTGTGCTAAACTATATGGTGTTAAGGAGTTAAATTCAAATATGAGGTATTTTTTGAAAAAATCCAAACCATCTAAAAAGGGGTTATACTTACAAATCTATAGAACAAACTACGTTCCTGGAAAAGGCAACATGAACAAATCATATAAAGCCTTAGGTTATTTTGATGATCTAGTTAAACAAGGGATTAAGGACCCAATTGAATACGCAAAAAAGCAAATCGAAGAGTTGAATTCACAACACAAACTAGAAAAAGAGAAACAGATTGGCGAAACCTCAAATTTGAAAAATTTAGGATATTTCCTTCCCAAAGCGATGTTTGACTTGCTTAACATGGATAGAGATTTAAATATTGTTGCCTCTTCCTACAAAAGCCATTATAAATTCTCTGATTTCGTTAAAAACCTAACTTATGCTCAAATAATTGGTCCCGGTAGCAAAAAATACCTTTTCGATCGTATTTTGCCTAATATTTACGGAATAGAAAATTATTCATATGACCAAATATTGGATGGCGTCAATTTTATAGGCTCAGACTTTCATAAATACATTGAAGTTTTAAATAATTTCATTGGCAAAAAATATAAAAGGAACCTAAATATTTCTTTATTTGATTGCACCAATTATTATTTCGAGATTGATGAAGAGGACGATTTGAGAAGGAATGGTCCGAGCAAAGAGAATAAACGTTGCCCCATTATTGGCCAATCCCTTCTTTTGGATGGAGACATGATTCCATTGGATATGGAATTATTTCCTGGAAACGAATCAGAAAAACCTTATTTGAGAAAAAGGATTGAAGATATAAAGTCTAGGAACAATATCGAAGGTAGAGTAATACAAATCGCCGATAAAGGCTTGAATTGCGCAAGAAATATTTATGCTGCGGCTATCGAAGCAAACGATGGGTATATCTTTTCCAAATCCGTGCACGGAAAAAATCTAAGCAAAAAGGAAAAGCTTTGGGTAATACAAGAGGAAAACGAAGGAAACCACTGGGTTGATGTCAGGGATAAAAACAATCAGCTTATATATCGCTACAAAGATTGCATCGATACTTTCGAATACAAATGCAGAATTAATCCCGATGATGAAAAAGAGGAAAAATTCACAGTAAAAGAAAAAAGAATAGTCACTTTCAATCCTTCATTGGCAAAAAAGCAAAGAAGAGAAATACTTAAGATGGTTGAAAAACTTCAATCAAAAATTGCTTATAAGGAAGCAATAAGAAGCGATTTTGGAGATTCTGTCAAATATGTGAATTTAAAGGCAAAAACTATCGAGGGTGAAGAAGTTAAGATAGGGGTTTCGTTAAACCAAGAAAAAATTGATGAAGATTTAAGATATGCCGGATATAACCTATTAGTTACAAGCGAGCTCAACGTCGATTCCAAAGAGATTTACCGTGCCTATCATTCCTTATGGAGGATCGAACACTCCTTTAGAGTTATGAAAACCCAACTTGAAACACGCCCTGTATATGTGTCCTTAAACAAAACAATATATGGGCACTTCCTTATTTGCTATTATGCTTTAGTTATTATGCGATTAATTGAGCTAAAGGTTTTCGAAGACGAAATTCCAATTGAACAATTGTTTGAATTTATACGAGAGTATCAAATTAGCGAAAATTATGATGGGTCTTATAGTAATAATGCAATCGACAGCGATACATTCCAAAAAATTAAATCCAAACTAGGTTTATCAAAATTGGGAAACGTATATCTTGCAAAAAGAGATGTTGATAATTTATTGAAAACCGAGTTTTAACACCACAAATTGGGGGTGTTTCCCAAAGTCAGGTTAGATAATATTCTGTATAATTAGATTCAATATGAAAACAATTAAAGTAGTCGCTGCAGTAATTAGAAAAGATAGCCTTATATTCGCTACACAAAGAGGATACGGGGAATTTAAAGACAAATGGGAATTCCCTGGAGGGAAAATAGAAGAAAACGAAACAAAAGAAGAAGCCCTTATTAGGGAAATAAAAGAAGAACTAAATGCATCGATAAGCATTGATTCTTTTATTAAGCAAATCGAATATGATTATCCTTCTTTTCATTTAGTTATGGATGTCTATTTTTGCCATCTAAACAACCCACATATTGAACTAATCGAAGCAGAAAATGCGAAATGGTTAAAAATAGAAGAAATCTTTGATTTGGATTGGCTTCCTGCCGATTTAGAATTGCTTCAATATATAAAATAAGCGATACGTGTATCAATTTATCTCTATTTAAAGATAAATAGTTTATATTATAGGAGATGAAATCCTTAATCAAATTATTTAGGTATGGTCCTGGTCCATCTTCTAGCCATACAATCGCTCCATATAATGCTGCTACATTATTCAGAAAAGAAATAATTAGTATCAAAGGGGTCAATGCAAAAGTCACTTTGTATGGCTCTTTAGCGTTGACTGGAATCGGACATAAAACCAATTTGTCCATAATGGAAGCTTTATCTCCTATACCTTGTGAAGTAAACTTCGATATAAATTCCACTCCTATCCATCCTTTATTAATAAAGATGGAAGCTTTTGAAAATAATGAAAAGGTATTAGAAAGACAATATGTATCTCTTGGGGGAGGGGAATTAGTTTGTCTTGAAGACGAAACAGTAAATGAAAAAGACATCTATCCATTCAAGTCCTTTTCCGATGTTACTAAATTTATGAAGGACAATAACATCAATTCCTTCAAGGATTTTGCCTTCCTTTATGAAAATAAGGATATCGATGAATATCTTTTATGGTGTTTAAAAAACATGTTCAAATCTATTGAGATAGGCTTGAAAAAAGAAGGAAAAATACCTACTGGTCCAAATAAAAGGATAAATCTATTTAGAAGTGCGAAAGCGATATATGAAGAAGCAAAGCAATTAAATAGAGGCGAAGACAAAAGAACATTATTGCTATCTAGTTATGCTTATGCCGTTGCTGAATCTAATGCCTGTGGGGATAAAGTCATCACCGCCCCTACTTGCGGAAGTAGCGGAATACTCCCTGCCGTGCTCTATTATGAATATAAGCAAAAAAGAGTACCTCTAACTAAATTAAGGGATTCATTATATGTAGCAGGGTTAATTGGCAATCTAGTTAAGCAAAATGCCTCAATCGCAGGTAGCATCGGAGGATGTCAAGCCGAGGTCGGAACTGCCTCTTCAATGGCTGCAGCTGCTTTATGTTACATCAATGATTTATCAATTCACCAAATTGAATATGCAGCCGAATGTGCATTAGAGCATTTTTTAGGATTAAGCTGCGATCCTGTGGATGGATATGTAGCCATCCCGTGTATTGAAAGAAATGGGATTGGTGCCATAAGAGCATATACTTCATACATGTATGCAAAACACATTGAACCAATTAGAAAAAACATGGTTTCATTTGATGATGTTGTCTTGGCAATGAAATTGACTGGCGATTCTCTTTCTAACGCCTATAAAGAAACATCGCTAGGTGGATTAGCGAAGATATTGAAATAAAAACTTATCTAAAGTTAGGAATGATTTAATTATTCCTTCTTCTTTTTTTAGGATCCACGCTGCCGATTTTAATAACAGCAAGAAGCTCGTCGGCCAATAAATCAACATCAAAATCTAATTCATTATTTAAAGAAGATTCAAATGCCAATCTAAATAAAGTTCCGGAAAGCACAATAATAGTTTCCTTACTGATTGATGGAATTAAAAGAATAATTTTCGATATATAAGATTCTTTGAAAAAATCTGTCATTATCTCTCTATAGTCGTCGGAAAAAAGAATATTTCTAATCAAGGAGTTCCTTTTATGAAACATTTTTATAAAAGAAGAAAGGAAATTTAATGCATCTTCTTTATCCAATTTCTCCATGGGAACAATTAATTTGCTAAATATATGCCTAAAATAAGAAATTAAAAAATCTTGTTTACTTCGAAAATCATAATAAAAAGTTTGCCTTTTATACCCAGCTGATTTACATAAAAAATCTACATTAAAATCAGTAGAATTTGTATCTACAATCAACTTGTCAAAGACTTCGAAAAAAACTTTTTTTGATTCATTCATCGTTTAAGAATATCAAATAAAAGATGATAGTCAACTAAATCTGAACCGGTAG
>DAVZIW010000131.1:0-4213 GCA_052273085.1 Candidatus Alloenteromonas sp. | reverse complement strand
AAATGAGAAGATAAAGTAAAAAAATAAGACAAACGTAAACGCCATCAATACTATTTGATTAGAAAATGGACTTTTGCTTACCCTTTTCTTTGCATAATCAATATTTTTAATTATATAGTTCCAATCCCCAATTAATATATCGATTGCATTTTTTTCTTTGCAAAAGAGTTTGCTTACTACCTATTACCTCACTAGAATAATCAAGTACGAATATGAAAAAGTTCTTTGGTCATCTATTCTTGATATTACGTCATCGTCACCAGGTAATTAGGAATGCTTCTCATTGCGGCATATTCTTTCATTCCCTTAAACATGATTTATCTAAATTCTCATTCAAGGAATTCTTCCCATCTGTTAAATATTTTGCAGGGAACCATTCCCCTGTATATGAACAAAGGATGGCTAATTCTTATTTTTCTTCTATATGTCAACACCATACTAGAAGGAATCCACATCACTGGGAATATTGGACTGATTTCTTTAAAGGGGCAATATTAGTAAAGGCGATGCCATATAAATATGCAGTCGAATATGTATGCGATATGTTAAGTGCATCTAAAACCTATGATCCAAAGCATTTCTCTGGCAAGACTGCTTTAAATTATTTTGATTCAAGAAGTTCCTATTATTATATGAATTCCGGGACTAGGGAATTCATTAGGTGGTGTCTAGTTAGATATGCTGAACTAGGATTTAAAGGACTTAAGGAAAAAGATACTTTAGCTAAATATAAAGAAATAAGTTCAACCCATAAAGATGTCGAAGTCATCACCAAATTGACACCTAATATTGAAAATATATCCATCGTTGAATAATTGATATAGAGTCGCCAAAGTGTATAATTGCTTTTGCTTATGAGAAACAAGAACATTATTATCGGATGTGGAAGACTTGGCGCTTCGATTGCTAATTATGAAGCCTCATTAGGAGGGGATGTCATCGTTATTGATTCCAATGAGGAATCTTTTGATCGACTAGATGAACTATTTTCAGGTTATACCATCGTAGCGGATGCTACTGATGTTGATGAACTTGAAGAAGTAGGGATAACTAATGCCAAGCAAGTAGTAATTACTACAGGAGATGATAATGTAAATCTATTCTTGGCCCATCTATGTGCAAAAGTATATGAAGTACCTTATATCTATGTACGTTTCGATGATCCTGACAAGGGGTTATTGATACAGGGCATGAATATTAAGGCTATCTATCCATTCCAGTTATCAAAAGATAGATTCAATTTGTTACGCATGGGGGTAGATAAATGAAGATAGTCATTGCCGGCGGGAATAGCGAAGCCGAATTCATCATCAAGATGTTTGCTGGCAAAGATGATGAACTTATTGTCATTAATCCATCCAAAGAGATGGCGGAGACCATCCTAAAAAGATGCCAGGTAAAAGTATATGTCGGCTCCCCTTGGAGGAAATTTGCCTTAGAAGAATCAAATGCCTATGATGCCGATGCCTTTATTTCTCTTTGCCCTTCTGATACAGATAATTATGCTTCTTGCTTGTTGGCAAAGAAGTGTTTCAACGCCAAGAAGTGCGTATGCCTAGTAAATAATCCAAAAAACGTCGATATATATAAGAAACTAGGTATCGATTCGGTTATTTCTTCCTCCTACTTATTAGGCCAATCAGTCAAAAGTGAATCATCGGTCGAAAACATCATGAAGACATTGTCTTTAGAAAACGACAGGATAGTGATGATCGAAGCGTTGATATTGTCTAGATATAAAATCGCGAACAAGACACTTAAGGAAGTGGGCTTCCCAAGCTTTGCTTCCATTTGCTGTATATACAGGACTCCGGAAGTGATAATCCCTAAAGGTGATACTCTCATCAAACCCAAGGATAAGCTTTTGATAGTATGCGCGCCAAATGACCAAAAGAAGGTAATGGCCTTCTTAAAAGGTGAAAATAATGATCAATAGTCCTTTCAAAAGGAAATTTGGGGCAGGATATAGATTGATACTTGGCTATCTATCTCTTTTTGTCTCTTTTGCAGGATTAATGCTTCTTCTTCCTTTAATCATGCTTATTTTCTATCCGGAAGAATATGCCTGTTATAAATCATTTTTGATTCCAGGCGCCATTTCTATTGTAGTAGGACTTCTTCTTTCTTTTGTATTGATGAAAGGGGAAGAGAAAGCTAGATTAGGGAAACACCAAGATTCAGTCTTGTTATGCCTAATTTGGATATTGACTGTCTTGTTAGGTTCGCTTCCATTTTATTTATCGCAATTCTTCTATCCTGAAATAGAAGTAATCAAAATGAGTTTTAGCGAATCCGTATTTGAATCCGTATCTGGGTTTGCTGCCGCTGGATTTAGCGTTTCTAGGAACTTATTGGATGCGGAAGTAGCATATGGGTTAAATACTTTCTCCCCACACGTATACTTGTTTTATAGGGCCTTGACCCAATTCTTTGGCGGGATTGGGCTTGTTCTAGTTGTTGCTAGCGCGGTTAGCGATAGGTATGGGATGAAATTATTCTATGCCGAAGGGCATAATGATAGATTGCTCCCTAATCTAGCCAAGACCGCCAAGATTACTTTCTCTATCTATTGCCTTATCATTGGGCTAGGTACTTTGGGATTATGGATGTCAGGGATGGATGGCTTCGAGGCTCTTTGCCATTCGATGACTGGCATGGCTACCGGGGGGTTTTCTACTAGAAGCACTGGTTTTTATTATTTTGAATCTAACGCCTATATCGGAAACGGCATATTTACATATAATCCAATCGCAGCCGAAATTGTTACTTGCATCATCATGCTTCTAGGGGCGACTTCATTCTTGCTAATCTATAATTTACTTAGAGGCAAAGTAAAGAATTTTTTCAAGGACTGCGAGATTAGGTTTGCTTGCTTTATCCTTATATTCTTTATATTGGCTAGTTCAATCATGTGCATGTATGAATTTGATTATGTTTCTTCTTCTATTGATGGGCCGATAGATTATCTAACTTCCCTTAGATATAGCGCTTTCCAAATAATATCTTGTCTAACTACGACTGGATTTGGCAACGTCCCTAATATTGCATATTTAGGTCCAGGAGTCATATATCTATCTATATTAGCCATGATTATCGGTGGGGGAGTTGGTTCTACTGCTGGAGCGATCAAGCAATATAGGGTAGTAATTATCTTAAAGGAACTAAAATGGTCGATTAAATATAAATTAACCCCTAGAAGGCAATTATATCCCCATAATGTCACTAGGGCAGGGAAGACTAATGAAGTAACTCCAGAAGTATTCAAGGATGCCTCTTTATATGCCTCTTTATATATAGTTGTATTGTTTGTCCTTTCTTTAGCATTAGTATTCCTTCCGAATATATCGATTACCGATTCTATTTATGAAGTCTCCAGTGCTTTATCTGGAACTGGTAATACCATTTTGGATTTCCTTACATATAAAGCAAATAATGAGTTATATTGTTATGATTTATTGCTTTGGATATTATCTTTAGCAATGTTACTTGGTCGACTAGAAATAATGCCTTTCTATTATTTCCTTGTCAGGACTATTAAAGATATTGCTCACCAAGAGACAAATTAAGGAATATAATTTAATTAACGAGGGAGTATTTATGTTAATTGATGAAATAAAGAAAGCCAATATAAAGGCCATGAAAGAACATGACCAAAATGCGAGGACCGCCTATTCGATGGTAATTTCTTCTTACCAATCCCTTTTGACTTCCGGATCCAATAAGGAAGTAGGGGATGCTGATTTGATTAAGATCATTGTTAAATTTGGCAAGGAACTAGATGAAGAAGGCGATGGATATAAAAAGGCCAACAGGGAAGAGGATTATAAAAATATCCTAGCCCAAAAAGAAGCCATCGTTAAATTCCTTCCAAAGATGATGGATGAAGCTGAGATTAGATCAATTATTGATAAGCTAGAAGATAAATCGATTCCTGCCGTCATGAAGCATTTCAAATTGAATTATAACGGAAAAGTAGATATGGGGCTTGTCAACAAAGTCCTAAAAGGGCTATAATTTCCGCACGCTTAGTTATCTAAGCCATAGGAGCTTGGTTTAATGGTAGAACAGAGGTCTCCAAAACCTTTAGTGAGGGTTCGATTCCTTCAGCTCCTGCCAAAAGTCGGCAATATCGGCAACATTGAATTGTTGTCGATTTTTATTGGTTCTCCACTTTTTTGTGGGGTCAACGTGGGGTTTCCGTGGGTGGAACCCC
>DAVZIW010000130.1:0-4311 GCA_052273085.1 Candidatus Alloenteromonas sp. | reverse complement strand
AAAAATCCTCCATTTCATTCTACCCGATTGGGCAAAATTTTGGGGGATATTTCATTCAATATGGTCGGAACGATGGGATTCGAACCCACGACCTCCTGGTCCCGAACCAGGCGCACTACCAAGCTGTGCTACGTCCCGATAGGCCTAAATAGGCCGTTAGATAGTATAATTAATAATTAGAAAAATTCAAACAAAGACATTTGGTTAGTTTCACCTAGTCCTTTTAAGACGCCAAGCTTTTCCAAATCATTCAAATTAGTTGAATTAAGCTTGTTCGCTCTTTTTAGGATATCTTCCTTCGAAAGGAATTTCCTTCCATCTGATCTAGCATCCACTATGGATTGGGCAGCTGCCAAACCAAGTCCATCAACAACGGAGAAAGGCGGTATCAAGGCTTTGTTTTCATGATTAACTACAAACATTTGGGCATCAGATTTATATAAATCGATATTCTCGAATTTATATCCTCTTTCTACCATTTCCAAGGCAATTAAAAGGGTCTTATAGATATTTACCTCCTTATTCTTAAGTGGATTGGATCTATCATCCATCCTAGCCCTAAGTTCTTCAATCTTAGCCTTGATGGCATCTTCGCCTTCTATCATGGATTTAATGTCATAGTCATCACTTCTAACCGAGAAGAAGACGGCATAGAATTCAAGAGGGTAATAAAGCTTAAAATAAGCAACCCTAACCGCCATCATGACATAGGCGGTAGCGTGTCCCCTAGGGAATAGATATTTAATTTTCTTACAAGATTCAATGTAATATTGAGGGATCTTTTGTTCAACCATCTTGGCTTCATATTCAGGTTTTAATCCCCTGCCCTTTCTAACGTCTTCCATAATCTTGAAAGACATATTAGATGGGACACCCATAGAAATAAGATAGGTCATAATATCATCACGACATCCAATGACACCATTTAGGTCAGTTACACCATTTAAGATTAAATCTTCGGCGTTACCGCTCCAAACATTAGTACCATGGGCCAAACCAGAAATAATAAGTAAGTCATTAAATGTCTTTGGATTAGATTCCATTAACATTCGCTGGGCCAAGTCGGTTCCGAATTCAGGCAAGGCAGAAGCCCCAGTTTTAAGACCAAGATAATTTGAATGTAATTTCAATGCATCAGGAGATACGAATAAAGATAGAACCTTAGGATCATTCATCGGAATATCTTCGATTTTCACTCCTGTTAAATCCCTATAATAACGCATAGCCATCGGGTCAACGTGACCTAGGATGTCTAGCTTTAATATTTCATCGTGCATGGAACGGAAATCGTAATGGGTTGTAAGCCATTCGGATTCTAAGTCATCTGCAGGATGCTGTACGGCCGTGAAATCAAAAATAGACATATTAGACGGAACGACAACAATACCGCCAGGATGTTGGCCAGTCGTACGTTTAACTCCCTGGCATCTAGATGCAATAGAAGCAATATAGGCTGGGTTTATTGAATCAGGATTCTTCCCAATACGTTCAAAATAGCCCCTAACAAAACCATAGGCAGTCTTTTCGGCAACGGTTTCGATAGTGCCTGCCCTAAATACGTTATTTTCACCTAACAATATCTTCGTATAATTATGCGCTTTATGCTGCGATTCATCTTCGAAATTCAAGTCAATATCAGGAACTTTATCAGCAGAGAATCCTAAGAATGTTTCAAATGGAATATTTTGTCCATCTTGTTTCATCTTAGTTCCACATTCAGGGCAAACTTTATCAGGTAAATCAAAGCCAGATTTATATTTAATTGGGTCAGCCCATTCAAAATAATGGCAATGCGGGCATAGATAATGAGGTGGCAAAGCATTAACTTCGGTAATGTCTGCCATAGTAGCAGCAAAAGAAGAACCAACGGATCCTCTAGAACCTACTATATAATGCTCTGGTTCATCATTAGCCATCTTGATTAGGCAATGGGCAATATAATAGGTAACGGCATAGCCATTATCGATAATACCATTAAGCTCTTTGTCTAGACGCGCTTTTACTTCCCCAATTCTTTTTATTACTTCTGGGTTGGTATTGCCACAATATCTGGCCTTGAAATTGGATTCGCATAATTCCCTGATTTTCAAATCCGAGTGAGGCAAGTTTTCATTTGGAGCGAACAAATCATCAGAGACAGGTATGCATTGTTCAATTTGAGATGCTATCATCCTTGAATTATCTACAATAATCTTCTTGGCCTCGCCTTCATCCATCCAGGTCTTAAACGAATCGATCATTTCTTGAGTCGAACGGAAATGCTGATCAGGATTTTCAAATAATGGCTTATTGGCCCTTGCAGGTGGATTTAAAGGATGTGCTCCCCCTCCAATAGCTTTTGCATAAATATAGATATCTCTTAATATCTTGTCTTCTTTATCTAGATAATGGCAGTCCCCGGTAGCCACGACTGGTTTATTGGCAATCTTAGCAGCCGCTACTATATCTTTTAATAAGGAAATAAGATGCTCTTTTGAAGCAACTCTACCCATATCCAATAGATATGAATAGTTTTCGATAGGCTGGATTTCTATATAGTCATAGAATTTCATCGCATCGGCTAGGACGCTTATATCCCTAGTAGAGGCCATTTCGAAAATCTCGCTATTAAAACAAGCAGAGCCAATCAAAAGATTCTCTCTATATTTGGTTATTAATTCTCTTGGGGTCCTAGGAACACCAGCGAAATAAGAAACATGTCCCTCGGTTATTATCCTATATAAATCCTTAAGGCCTTGTTGGTTTTTAGCCAGGGCGATGCAGTGATATGAATGTAAATGTCTTACATAGGCTCTAAATTTATTTAACCTAGCTTGATAATCAGATTTATCTTTATCTTCTTTTGGTGGCAATTCGATATTTAACGAATCTAAATCAGCATGGGTAATACCAGGATGTTCTTTATCTAATCTAAGTATTATTTCTTGCCAGCCTTCATTTAAGGCAGTCGCGTCATAGACGGCTTCGTGAGCATCTTCTTCGTTATAGATTTTTAATCCTAAATTCCTAAGCATCGCGCCTTCGCTATGTCTACCAGCTTCCGGGAATAAATAGTGAGAAATAGGAATGGTATCGATAATTGGATTAGCTAGAGGTGGCTTCCCTGCCCTTTCTAAGGCAGCATTAATAAAGCCAACGTCGAAAGTTGCGTTGTGGGCAACTAGAATACAATCTCCAAAGAATTCAAGAATCTTAGGGAGGAATTCTTCAATCGTAGGTTTTCCTTTAACCATATCATCGGTAATATGGTGAACCCTAGTTGAATCGTCGCTAATATGCATCTCTGGATCTATATATTGATTCAATCTATCGACTACACGTCCATTTTCAACGATGATTCCACCTATTTCGATAATCTTGTCATATCTAGCAGAAAGACCAGTAGTTTCGGTATCGAATACACAATATCTAGCGCTCTTTAATGGGATATCTGCAGGGTTAAAGATATATTTTTGGCGCAAATCAACCATATATAATTCGCTACCATAAATCATCTTTAATCCGTATTTTTTAGCAGCAGCCTGAGCCGATGGAAAAGCCTGTACAATGCCATGATCGGTAACGGCTATTGCATCCATTCCCATGTTTTTAGCAGTCGCACAATATTTATCCATCGTGCAGACGGCATCCATGTTTGATAAGTTTGTATGTAAATGCAATTCGACTCTTTTTTCTGGATATGGGTCAGTCCTAAGTTCGGCTGGAGGAAGTACATCAATATAATGGGCATTGATAACTTTTGATGAAGTAAATTTATCTATCATCAAAGCACCCCTAACCCTAATTCTTGTGCCTATTCCTTTTTCGGCATATTTATTTAATTCTTCTGCTTTTAAGGATTTTGATTCCCAAGCCTTAACATTGATCGCATTTGAAGCATCATATATTCCTAATGTAGCGGATATTTTAGAAGTCTTAGTCATCCTAGAACTGCCTTCAAAGATAGTTCCGACAACATCAACATTGCATAAAGGTGCTCTAAATAAATCGTCTAGATTATCGTAAGGATGGTAATCGCCTTTCTTCCAAGTACGCTGGAATTCTCTTTCTTCCTTCATCTTGGCTAGGTTTCTATCCATTTCGGCAATAAGGGCAGCCTCCCCTTCATCTATTTCTTTTTTTGGCTCTTCTTTTATCGTTTCCTCAGCCTGTTCAACGTTAGCAGCAGGCTCTTCTGCAACAACTTCTTTAGAAGCTTCTTCAATGCAGTTATTTTCTTCATTAACTTGGATTTCTTCTTCTTTAATAACTACAGGGGTCTCTTCTTTTTGTTTATTTTCATTCCTAACTTCTACTTTATATGGGTAAGAA
>DAVZIW010000129.1:0-4335 GCA_052273085.1 Candidatus Alloenteromonas sp. | reverse complement strand
GGACTTGATGACAATAGGCCAAGGACTCTTGAAGAAGTTGGACGTGAATTCAATGTTACTAGAGAAAGAATTAGACAAATTGAAGCTAAGGCCATAAGAAAGCTTCGCCACCCAACTAGAGCCAAAAAGCTCGGTGATTATCGTGACCCAGCCTTCATGAATGACCCTCATTTTAACGGATCTAGATAATAAATATGGAAAAAGAAGATAAATCAAAGCAAATCGACTTGGATAATGATTCACTTCCTTTAAGCAAGGAAGAGGAAGAAGCCGTCCTAGAAGATGATGAAGATGAAGCAAAAGAAGAAGTTAGCGATAAAAAAATAAGCGAACTCCTTAATGAGCCAATCTTTATCTCTTCTAGTGGAACCGAGCCACTTTCGATTTATCTTCATTCTATAGGAGCATATCCTCTTTTAAGTAAAGAAGAAGAGCAAAAACTAGGGAAAGCCATATTGAATGGCAATAAAGAAAATGCGACTAGCGAAGAAAAGAAAGAAGCCGAATTAGCTAGGACTACTCTTATTAATTCCAATCTTCGCCTAGTTGTCTCCATTGCAAAGCATTACCAGGGAAGGGGAGTACCTCTTCTAGATTTGATCCAAGAAGGTAATATTGGATTATATAGGGCAGTTGAGAAATTTGATTATACAAAGGGAAACCGTTTCTCTACCTATGCCCATTGGTGGATTACCCAAGCCGTAACAAAAGCCGTCATCGAATTATCTAGGCCAATAAAAGTGCCTCTTCATCGTTCAATCGAGATATCTAGAGTAAAAAAAGCCTATGATGAATTAAGCGAAAAGAACGGTAATCCCCCAACAAATGAAGAAATCGCTTCTTATTTAGGCGACATCAATAAAGACCAAGTCAAGGAAATGTTATCGATACCGACAACTGTAGTTGACTTGGATTCTCCTATAAAAGAAGGTGAAGAAGGCTCGATTAGCGATTTAGTCCCTTCTAACGATGATTCGATTTCAAAATCATTAGAAAAAGAAGATGCCTCTAGCATGGTAAAAGATGGCTTAAGATATCTTCCAAATAGGGAAAAATTTGTTATCGAGAACGCTTTTGGACTAAATGGAAATGAGCCAAAAACATTAGAAGAAATCGGAAAAGAAATGAATATATCCAGGGAAAGGGCAAGACAATTAAAAGAACAAGCCCTCCTTAGGATGAAAAAAGGATTGGAGGAAGAAAAGAAAAGTGCCTAACGTTAGATTATCAAAAAGATTACAGGCTGTTGCTAATTTTGTTGCCCCCAATTCATTCTTGGCCGATATTGGTAGCGACCATGCCCATTTGCCAATATATCTAGTTTCTAAAGGAATTATAGATTATGCCCAAGCTGTAGAAAATAAGGTCGGCCCATTCATCAGGATGAAATCAAATATCGATGCTTATGGGCTCTCTTCAAAGATATTTGCCTCTAAAAGCGATGGAATATCTGATTTAATGGGAGAAGTCGATACTTTATGTTTGTGCGGATTAGGCGGCATTTTGACTACGGATATACTTTATTCCCATAAAGAAAAGCTAGATAACGTGAAAACCATAATTGTCGACCCACATCGCGATTTAAAACTAGTTAGAGAAAAAATCGTGGAGCTAGGCTACAAAATAAGTGAAGAAAAGATGGTCTATGAAGATAAAATCTTCTATTCAATTGTTAAATTTGCCCGTGGCAAGCCATCTAAACCTTATACCCAAAAGGAATTGTTGTTAGGTCCAAAGCTACTAAAGGAAAGAGACCCAATATTCCTTGAATGGGTTGAAATCCAAAGGAAAAAGGTATCAGCCTTGTTAAATAAAGGGCTAAGCAAAGAAAAAAGAGAGCAAGCCCTCTCTTTATATAGGATATTGGCATCCGTCTTAAAGGGATCTTAAATATTCTAAGCATTCATCAATTGTCTTCATTGAAGTGGAAGTTCCGCTGCAGAGGGCAATTTTTTTATATTTAGGTAAATCTTTTATTTGCTTAAGCTCATTGCTATTAAGTATCAAATAGGAATTCTTGTTCTTATTTTTTGAAATTGAAAATAATTTATTTGTATTTGATGAAGAAAGTGAGCCTATAACAATAATTGCATCATAATCATCTTCTAGATTAGAAAGGGCGACTTGTCTAGCTTTAGTCGCATCGCAGACGCTTCTTTCTAACTTGGCGTTTGGAAAATCCTTTTGAATTATTGCAATTGCTTTATCTACTTCATTTGTAGACAAGGTAGTTTGCGAGATTACATGTCTAATATCGATTCCTGGCTTTGCTAAATAGGAGAAAGAAGAAATATCAAAGAAATAAGAAGCAGGGCAATTAAACCTAAAAGAAGAGGCTTCTAGGTGATTTTTGCTTCCAATGTATATTAATCCCTCGGCAGCATAATCTAGCCCTAGTTTAAGATTTAGGGCTACTAGAGGGCAAGTAGTATCTATTTGGGTTAGATTTTTCTTTCTAGCAATTTCTTCATATTCTTTAGGATGGCCATGGGCGGAAAAAACAACAATAGTCCCGTCTTCAACTTGTAAAAGAGCTTCTTTTAGATCTTGCTTCCTTTCATCAATTATGTTGACGTTAGAAGAAGAAAGGCTAGAAATGACTTCTTCGTTATGGACAACCATGCCTAAGAAAGTAATCTTCTTGCTTTTATCTAATTTAGAGGCAATATCTATGGCCCTAGTTACCCCAAAACAAAAGCCAATTGGATTAATTATATGAATTTCCATTGATTTAGAAGTGAATTGCTCTTTCCTTTCCTTTATAATTTTAATTGTTATGAGTACATTTTCATCATTAAATTTATCCAAGACCATGGCAGAGGCCTTGAAAAAACAAAATTATATCTCCCCATCGCCAGTCCAGCTTCGCATAATCCCGAAAGCCCTTCAAGGGAAATCGCTTTTATGCCAGTCAGAGACCGGTTCAGGTAAAACGCATTCTTATCTAGTTCCAATAATTGATAGGATTGATACTTCTCTTCCTAGGCTTCAGGCCATAATAATAACCCCAAGCAGGGAACTTTCTAGGCAAGTATATGAATTTGCAAAGCCATTCCAGAACTATTTCCAAAAGCTAAAGATAAAATTAATTACTTCGGAAGAAGATAGGACTTCCTCTAGCCAGGGATTATCAGTTGCACCTCATATAGTCATTGGGACTCCTGGTAGATTAAAAGATATCCTAAGCGATTCATATGAATTGAATCTACGTAATGTAAAGACTTTGGTTCTAGATGAAGCCGATATGTTAATGGAGCTAGGATATTTTGATTCTATCGACGCTTTATATTCGATGTTAGGAGAAAATGTCCAAACAATGGTATTTTCTGCTACCTTAGAAGAAGGATTGAAGCATAGATTAGAGAAATATGTCGGGACCAATTTCTCTTTTGATAATGAAGATAATAAGGCTTCTAGCAACGTTAGCCATCATTTAGTTAATATAAAGCACGTTGGTAAAGTCGAAGCATTGAAGAGATTCCTTAAATTCAAGAATCCTTATCTATGCATTGTCTTTGCCTCTAAAAAAGAAGACGTGAAGAAAACATATGAAGAATTAAAGCAAGATGGATATTCCGTAACGATGTTTTCTAGCGATTTAGATGCAAGAAAAAGAAGGTCGACAATTAAGTTAATCAAGGACAACAAGTTCCAAATCATCGTTGCTAGCGATTTGCTTTCACGTGGAATCGATATCGAAGATGTTAGCGATGTCATATCCTTGGATTTGCCAAATGACCTTGAATATTATTATCACCGTGCTGGAAGGACTGGAAGATTCAATAAAGTAGGGGATTCCTATGTTTTCTATAATTCTGATTCGACTTCCCTTCCAAATGAACTTATCAAAAAAAGTCAAATTCGACTTCCTTATCTTAAAAGAAGATGGACTAGTTCCTGATCCAGTTGGATTATTGCCAAAAAAGAAATTTAGCAAGAAAAAGCCTCTTTCTGAGCAAGAAAGCAAAGAAATCAAGATAGCAAAGGCTAAGACTAGATCTAAAAAGGTCAAGCCAGGTTATAAAAAGAAACAACAATGGGCTGTTGAAAGAGTCAAGAATAAATATAGAAGAAAAGCCATAAACAAAGCCATCAAGAAGGCAACTTATGAAAAACAGTGATTTGATTATAGGTTCTCATGTTTCTTTGTCTTCACCCTTATTTTATCTAGGGACAGTAAAAGAAGCACTTTCTTATAATTCAACAGCTTTCATGTTTTATACAGGAGCTCCCCAAAATTCGCTTAGGCTTCCTTTATCTAGATTAAGGATTGAAGAAGGTAGGGAATTATTAAAAGAACATAATTTCGATGAAAACAATATAGTTATTCACGCG
>DAVZIW010000128.1:0-4388 GCA_052273085.1 Candidatus Alloenteromonas sp. | reverse complement strand
AAAGCGATTGCATTTTTAAGTAAAAATGATGGGGATATTAATGATTACATTTACGGCAATGTCATTAATAAAGTTTTGATTTTATATGGGTTAAGACGTACAGGAAAAACGACTTTGATACGTCAAGTTATTTCTGAAATGAATCAAATAGACTTTTCAAAAACCGCATTTATTCAGATTGGGTCTGGTATAAAGTTTGCTGATATAAATGCAGATTTGAAATACTTATTTAATAATGGTTACAAATATGTCTTTATTGATGAAGCAACTCTTATTGAAGACTTTATTGATGGGGCCGCGCTTTTCTCTGATATATTTGCTGCCAGTGGAATGAAGATAGTTCTATCAGGCAACGATTCTCTAGGATTTTTCTTTTCTGAAGATGAATCGCTTTATGATCGTTCTATTTTCATTCATACAACTTTTATTTCTTATAGGGAGTTCGAGGAAGTTCTTGGAATTAAAGGCATTGATGAATATATCTGCTATGGTGGAACAATGAGTTTTGATGGCGTTCACTATAATGAAAATTCTACTTTTGCTAATAGTAAAAGCGTAGATGGATATGTGGACACTGCAATAGCTAGGAATATCCAGCATTCCCTTAAATATTATCAATTTGGCGGGCATTTCCGCTCTCTTTATGAGTTGTATGAGAAAAACGAGCTTACAAATGTGATAAATCGTGTTGTAGAAGATGTAAACCATCGTTTTACAATAGATGTTTTGACCAAAGATTTTATATCAAATGATTTAGGTATTTCTTCTAGAAATCTAAGAAACGATCGTAGCAATCCTAATGATATTCTTGATCGAATTGATAAAGCTGCATTTACTAATCGACTTAAAAACTTACTCGAAATAAGAAACAAGGAAGGACAAACAATAAGGATTAGTGAAGAACATAGAGTTGAGATAAAAGAATACTTAGATGCACTTGATTTAACTTTTGATATAGAAATACATACATTGCCAATTGGGAAAGAAAAAGGCTACAAGACTATCTTCACTCAGCCTGGAATGAGATATTGCCAGGCAAAGCAACTTGTATATTCCTTGCTTGAAGATGAAGAGTTCAAAGAACTGTCGCTAATAGATAGAAATGTAATTATCGAAAGAATTTTAAACGATATAAAAGGAAGGATGATGGAAGACATCGTTTTGTTAGAAACTAAGATTTCCAATCCAAAAAAACAGGTCTTCCAATTGCAATTCGCATTTGGTGAATTTGATATGGTAATAGCAGACCCTGCTAGCTCTACTTGTGAGATTTTTGAAGTAAAACATAGTAAAGAGCAATCTAAAGAACAATATAGACACTTAATAGATCCTAACAAAACCAATGCTACTGAATTTAGATATGGCAAGATAATGAAAAAGGCGGTTATTTACCGTGGCAAAAGTATGAAGCTAGAAAACGGGATTGAATATTTGAATGTAGAAGAATATCTAAAAGGTCTAGTCTAATTCTTTTTGCCTAGTTTGTTAGAGCGATCTCTTATTGATATTGCTATTGTTTTGACTAGATCGGAAATCCAGTTAAAACAATATGGACTTTCTAGCAAAACTGTAAAAATAATGATTGATATATTGGCCGGAAAATCAAAGATTTGACCTTTGTTTAGACGCTCTTTCAACCTCTTTTAGGTTACTAAAATGAACATCTATTGCAAAAAGATAAAATAATGCTTGATTATGGGCTTGCTTATTACTAGAATAATCAAGCCTAAAAAAGGCAACCTAATGTAAACATGGGTGTTTAGCTCAGCTGGGAGAGCACCTGTTTGACGTACAGGAGGTCACAGGTTCGATCCCTGTAGCACCCACCATATTTACAAAGATTAGTTCCGATGAAAGTTGGAACTTTTTTTGTATAAACAAGCCTTTGAAATCATGTTATAAAATGCCACGAAAAGAAAAAAAGACGTTTCGTGGCATTTTATAATTGGAGGCATTTATGAATCTTGTCGGTAGAAAAAAGGAAATAGAGGAACTAGAAAACCTTTATAACAGTGGCAAACCTGAACTAGTCGCGGTATATGGCAGAAGAAGAATTGGAAAAACTTTTCTTATTGATAAGACATTTGAAAATAGACTCTCATTTAGACATGCCGGTGTTTCTCCTGACGATAGGAACGATTCCAAAAAAGGATTGGACGAGCAATTGACTCAGTTTTATCAATCTTTACTAATATTTGGATCTGATATTTCTAAAAAGCCGACTGATTGGAATCAAGCTTTTTTTGAGTTAGAGAAATTGTTAATGAAAAAGAACTCGAAAAGGATTGTGGTTTTTCTTGATGAATTGCCCTGGATGGATGTGCCTAAGTCTGGATTTATTAGAGCATTTGAATCGTTTTGGAACAATTGGGCTTGCTATAGGGATAATGTAATGGTCATTGTCTCTGGCAGTTCTAATTCATGGATATTAAACAAATTGGTAAATAGCCATGGTGGATTATACGGTAGGGTTACATACGAAATAAAACTATCTCCTTTTAGCTTGGCAGAAGCTGAGAAATTGCTCGAAAAGAACCAGGTTGTATTTTCTAGATATGATATTGCCCAGTGCTATATGATTTTAGGTGGCGTTCCTTATTATCTTAATTATCTTCAAAGAAATTATTCTCTTTCACAAAGTATCGATTTTATCTTTTATGAACAAAATGCAAAACTTAACAATGAATTTAAAAGATTGCTTGCATCTACTTTTAAAGACGCAGGATTTATCGAAAAAATCATTAAACTATTAAATAAAAATTCATACGGTTACACAAGAGGAGAGATAATAGAGAAGCTAAAATTAAAGACAGGCGCTAAAATTTCGAAAGCTTTAGATTCTCTTGTTATTAGCGGTTTTGTATTGAAATACTATCCATTTGGTCTTGGCAAAAGGAACGCACATTACAAACTTATAGATCCATTTTGCTTGTTTTATTTAAGATTTGTTGAAGGCAAGGAGTCTATTGATAGGGATTTCTTTCAACAAAATGTCAATTCACAATCAATTATTTCATGGAGGGGCCTTGCCTTTGAAAACCTTTGCTTCAATCATATTGGGCAAATAAAGAAAGCTTTAGGCATAAGTGGTGTGATTTCCTCCCAATCTTTATGGTCTAAAAAGGGAGAAGACGGATATAAAGGTACCCAGATTGATTTGCTAATAGATAGGAAAGATAATGTCGTGGATATGTGCGAGATGAAATTCTACGGTTCTAATTTTGTCGTAGATAAAAAATACCACGAAATCTTGTCTAATCGCTTTAATTTGCTTTTCGAACAAATTAATAAAAAACAAATTATTCACAATATCTTGGTTACTACATATGGATTGAATAGAAATGAATATTCGTCTATTTTTGCTAAGACAATTGTATTAGACGATTTATTTGCTTGATCTTGCGTTTTGCTACCAAATCAATAAAGCGACCATATCTTGTTGTTTTCTTTTTTCTCTATTCGTCTAATGTGATAAAATCAAACCATTGAAGGAGAAGAAAGTATATATGGAATATAAAAACAAGAAACGTTCTGGTGTCTTATTTACATTACTTAGCCTTATCACACTTAATATATATTGCCTTGTAGTTATTAATCAGGTTAGAAAAGAAGTTGATTATTTTACCAACAAGAAAAGCAAGCCTTTCTGGCCTATATGGATATTAGGATTTATTACATTAGGCATTGCCCCATTAATATATATATCTCTTTTATCTAATAGGATTGAAGAAAAGGCTACTCAATTAGAGATATCTAGACCGAGGACTTCCTTTTCATCTACTTTCAATTTTGCTTTCTTTGGTATTTTGTTTATTGCTGGTCCATTCATTGGATTCCATAAGATGTTTGCTACTTTAAATGAAGTGGAGACTGTATTAAGCGCTACCCCAGTTACGATGAATGATCTTGAAACTGGAGAGAATATCATTAAGGATGTCAAACAAGAAGAAGTAAAGGCAGAAGATAAAGTTATTGAACAACCTAAGGAAGAAGATAAAACTCCATCTATAGTTCCTATTGGTCCTAGAGTTGTCTATGAATCAAAAGCGTTAGATAATAATTCTTCCTGCAAATGGAGAGTTAGATATGCATCTAGAGAAGATGCGGTTAAAGTATTTGATACCCAGGAAGAGGCGATTGAATTTGCTAAAAGCCTAGTTAAGTATCCAAATGCAAAAATAACAGTTAAATCTAAGTAAATCATTGACTATAGCCTTTAAAGAATGTTTAATTACAAGGCTAGGCAGTCATGCAGCCTTAGTTCAGTGGTAGAACACCAGCTTCCCAAGCTGGTTATACGGGTTCGATTCCCGCAGGCTGCTCCAAAAATGCTTAATTTCCCCTTGATTTATCCAAAAAAGGGGATTTTTATTGGTTCTCCACTTTTT
>DAVZIW010000127.1:0-4425 GCA_052273085.1 Candidatus Alloenteromonas sp. | reverse complement strand
T
This sequence comes from Candidatus Alloenteromonas sp., assembly GCA_052273085.1. Taxonomy (GTDB): domain Bacteria; phylum Bacillota_I; class Bacilli_A; order RFN20; family CAG-826; genus Alloenteromonas. Next base: position 4,424 of record DAVZIW010000127.1, on the reverse strand, counting down.
CTAGGATCTATAAAATTGAGGTTGCCCCTTTAGAATTTGAAAAGATAAAGAAAGAAAATAATTATCCTAGCGTGGCTTCTATTTTAATTGATGTAACTGAAGAATATAACGCGGATAAGATGAAGAAGGATTTCGTCGCGAATGCTAGCCATGAACTTAAATCCCCGATTACATCAATTCTAGGATATTCCCAGTTAATCTCCGAAGGATTAATAGAAGATAAAAATGAAGTAATAGATACATCTAATAAAATAGAAAAAGAAGCAAAACGTATGAGCAAGATTGTCTTTAATTTGCTTAGATTATCTTCAATCGAGAATAACCAATTAAGGACAATAGGAAGGATTAATCTAGAAAAAGGAATAAAGGATTTAGTTGAATCCATTAAGCTTCAAATAGAGAAAAAAGACTTAGAAGTAGATATAGATATTCCTTCAAACATGGAAATAAAGATGAATGAAATGGATTTCCAGGATCTTTTCTTAAATCTAATTGATAATGCGGTCAAATATAATAAAGAAGGGGGACGTATATCAATTAAGGCGGATAAAAAAGAGAATTATATAGAGATAGAAGATAACGGGATTGGTATAAGTAAAGAAAACCTTTCACGTATATTTGAAAGATTCTATAGGGTTGATAAGGCTAGAAGTAGGAAAGATGGGGGAACTGGGTTAGGATTATCAATTGCTAAATATGTCGCCTCCTATTATGGATATACTTTAGATGTATCATCTACTCTAGGTGTAGGCACTAAATTCACTTGTTACTTTGAAAACAAAGATAACGAAATAAAATAAAGATATAATCGAAACAAAATTATTGAAATGTAAGTAAAAAGTAATTTTCTCTTTAATTTGTAACCGCTTCCAAACTATAATTAAGTCAACAAAAATTCATATCCAAAAGGAGGATATATGAAAAAGAATAATTTAATGTTATTTGCATTAACTGTTTCATCCTTAACTGTTCTTGCTTCTTGCGGGCAAGACACTCCAACTAAAACTGATGGAGAAAAAACAACCGTCCAATTAGCCGTTGAAGACGCCATGACATTGACTCGTGATGAGCTATTTAAGAAGGCAGCCGATGAACTTGGCACCACTGGAAAGCTTAAATTCCTCGCTACTACGAGCCGTGGTGGCAAAGATGCTGCTAAAAATGCCTTCATTGCCGAACTTCAAAAGCATAACTCAGGCATCACTGACCCATTATCTTATTCAACTACAGTCGATGGCAAGGTCTATACTACCTTATTAGCCGAAGTCGAAAATAACGTCAAAGACGGATATTCCGGTGCTATTCTCCAAGATGGTTATCAATTAGGTAAGAACCTTGATACCTTCGTTAACTACATTCCAAAAGAATGGAAAGAAGCAACTGGAGTCAATATTGAACGTGATGGAAATCCATTCGCCCTCCAATATAACTTCAAGACCTGGATGGCCAACAATAAAAATGGCGATACAGTCATTGATAATGTCTGGGATGTCACAGCCGCTAAATATAAAGGCAAACTAGATACCATGGACCCACGTAATGAAAACGTCAACATGGACTGGTTAATCATGCTTACTAGCGATGAAGAATGCGATAAATTAAAAGCAGCCTATGAAGATGCTTCTAATGATAATAAGAGCATTGATTTCTCCGCTTATTCTAGTTATGGCGAAAAGCAAAAATATGCCTATGCCTTCATCGATAAATTCATCGAGAATGCCGTATTCCATGATGATGATGGCAAAGCCGTCAACAAATTAGCCCAAACTGCTGGCGATATCGGCTGGATTGTCTATTCCAAGATCCAAAACGTCAAGGAAAGTGAAGCTATCACCAAAGCCAATTTAGTTATCGGTGCCTTAGGTTCTGATAATGATGATGGCGCCAAAAAGGGTGCTTCTTCAATGAAAGGATTTGGCGGATTCATGTATAAGCATTATCCAACTGTTATGCCAAATGCCAAATATCCTTATGCCACCTGCGCCTTCATCAATATCCTTTCTACAACTGAAACCGGATATAGCGTCTGGGCAGGGGATGTAGGCGACTATCCAACTATGCCATCAATTAATAAAGATAGAACAAAGAATGGATATGTTGATGGAGTCAATAAGTTCCCATGCTTAAATGACCCAACCTCTGATTGGTGGAATGATGCATCTAAGGGTGCTGCCGTCATTGAAACCCCATCTTACATCAAGACTAAATACAATTCCGTCATGGCCTTCATTACCAGGGCTATTGCCGCTAAATAATAGTATTTGTTAAAAGGGGAGTAGATAGTTTCTATTCCCCTTCTTTTTTGGAGAAGATTATGGAAAATAGCGTAAACAAGCCATCGTTTACAAAAGCAGTTAAGAGGGATCTTAGGAAAGGCCTTACTTTTTTTGGCGTTCCTGCTAATACCATCGTAGTTGTTTTTGCTCTCGTATTGCTCATTCTAAATATTGCTCCAATTCTATCTGTTTTTGAAACATCTTTGACTGTTGGGCCAAATGAATTTGTCCCAGATGCCGAAAAAGGTGACTGGACTTTCTACCATTTCTATGAAGTATTTGCGGATTTCCAGCCAGGACTAGCACTTCAAAAACAATATTCTTGGAACATCTTTTATAAACCTTTCTTCCGTTCCTTATTAATATCGGTACTAAGTTGCGCCTTTGCGATTTTATTTGGCGGACTTGCTGCCTATTTGATTTGCAGAACGAATATGAAATTCAAGAAATTCATCTCGGCAGTGTTCATTTTCCCTTATATCATGCCGCAATGGACTCTTGCCTTGTTCTGGAAGAATTTCTTTATCTCTACCGCCTTCCCTGGTGGGTATGTTGGTGAATTCCAGGCTCTTACTGGACTAGCTGCCCCTCAATGGTTTGTTTACGGTTTTTTCCCGATTGCCCTTATTCTAGGATTACATTATGCCCCATTTGCCTATATTCTAATTGGTGGCGTATTACGTAATATGGATTCTAATCTAGAAGAAGCTGCCACAATTCTTAATATTCCTAAGTGGAAAGTATTCTTCAAAGTTACAGTCCCAATATTAAAACCAGCCTTATTATCAACAATATTACTAGTATTCTCTTCGGCTATGTCTAGCTATGCTGTCCCAGTTACTTTAGGCAAGCCGATAAATTATGAAGTACTTGCTACATGGATGAAATATTGTATTGAAGGTAGTGGAGGATACCAACGTGGAGCAGGGGCAATTATGTCTATTGTCCTAATCCTAATTGGAGTCATTATCTTGACCATGAACCAAATTCAAACTGGTTCAAGAAAACAATTCACTACCGTCACTGGTAAATCTGGACAAGTATCCGTCCATAACCTTGGCAAGGCAGGGAAATATGTCATCGGGACAATATTCTGCATCGTTGTTACTTTCTTCTGTATCGGTCCAATGATTTCTTTCACCCTTGAATCATTCCTCCCAAATCCAGGTGACTATTCTTCTGGATTGACTCCTGAAGCCTGGATTTCAAAAGAGGTCATTAGAAATGACTTACACGGTATCTTCTATGAAAAGAAGGTATGGAGGTCATTAGGTGGATCGTTATTGCTATCTGTCTTATGCTCTCTCTTTGCTGGTACATTTGGCTTATTAATTGGCTATGCAGTCAGCAAGAAAAGGAAATCCAAATTCGCGAATTTCGTTAATGGATTAGCCTTCTTCCCATATTTAATCCCATCCATTTCTTTATCCTTGGTATTCTTCTTGCTTGCAACTTCAATGAAAGTCGCAGTCGGATCATTATGGTGGCCAGCTTTATGGACTTGTGTCATTGTCGGTACGATTAAATATATTCCTTTCTCCTCTAGGTCGTCATTAAATGCAATGATGCAGCTTTCTGGAGAAATAGAAGAAGCCGCTGTCATTCAGCATATCCCATGGTGGAAGAGAATGACACGCATCATCTTCCCAATCCAAAAGAGTGCATTTATATCTGGATATCTACTTCCATTTATATCATGTATGAGGGAATTATCATTATTCGTCTTTATCGGACCAGATGATATCGTCCTTACTAGATTCATGTTCTTCCTTAATGCAGATGGAATTCCAGCATTAGAGAATGCAGCAAACTTATTGCTTGTAGTTATAATCCTATTAGTTAATTATTTAGTTAACCTCTTAACTGGGGCTAGCATCGATAAAGGCATTGGTGGAGGTAAATAATATGCCTAAGATTGTATTGAAAAATGTATGTAAACAGTGGGGCGGATTCTATGCCGTTGACCATCTTGATATGGTAATCGAAGATAATTCCTTCGTTACCTTACTTGGCCCATCCGGATGTGGTAAGACTACTACATTAAGAATGATCGCAGGGCTAGAAACCCCAACTTCCGGCCATATTGAAATCGGAGGGGAAACTGTATTTGATTCAGAAGAAGGAATTAATGTCCCTGCTTCAAATAGA
>DAVZIW010000126.1:0-4443 GCA_052273085.1 Candidatus Alloenteromonas sp. | reverse complement strand
AAGATAAACATAACTATATCTAACTAGTCTCATCTTGCGATGGGACTTTTTATTATGAAAAGTAGAAAATAAGCGACCCGTGTATTAATTATCTTATTATTTTCAGCATAAATTTAAGATTAAAAATCGGCTTCGTAAGGATTTATCTCGCGAAGTTCTATGACTTCATTTGCCACTTCATCAAAAATGGAATCATGGCTAATTACAATCATGATATTTTCTGAATTTGATTTTGCTTTAATTAGATTTATGACATTCTTTTTATTATCTTCATCTACAAAATTAGTTGGTTCATCCAAAATATAGACAGATTTAATGTTATCCAAATAAAGCTTTAACTGGCTTAATTTCTTTTGACCGCTGGAACCTTTAAAACCTTCTTCACTGTAGAAACGGCTAATATAGCTAGATGCTGCCACATAGCAAAAATCATCAAAGGATGCAGGTATCCCATTGATTTCTATTTTTCCTTCATAACGGTTATTAAAGCCCATTATTGCTTCTACCATTGTAGTTTTGCCTATACCATTTATACCTTTTAATAGATAAACACTGCCTTTTTTGAACTCTAGATTTATTGGGGCGAATAGAGGCTTTCCTTCCATATCTAAAGAGGCGAAACCTTTAAGCAATATGGATTGAATTTTATCACGACGGCAATTAGCTTTCTTTAAAGACAATACGTGTTCAATCTCTTCAATCGCCGGTTTGGCGTCTTGATAGTCACTGCTATAACTCATTAAATATTCACCTGGAGTCCATAACTGAGAAGTATAGTTTTGGAAGGCAAACAAGGCACCTATTGTTAATATATTGACCGAAGTTAGATAACCACTTAAAAGTATTACGATTAGAATCGAAAAATTTAAAAAAGCATAGGAAAAGAAATAAAGATAACAGGAATTAGTTCTCACGCTTTTCCTATAATCACGTAGAAATATATTAATAAGCCCGTTAAAAGGTGGCATTTGTTTCTTGCTTGAAAATCTTTCTTCCTTAGTTAAAACGTTTTGATCCATCAAATAACTTTTAATATTATCGGAGTTTTCCTTGTTCGCATTTGCATTTTTATAAAGCTTCTTTTCATAGAGTTTACAGACCCAAAATGATAAAGGAACAAAGAATAAAAGAAGTAATGATACCCTCCAATCAATAAAAAACATAATGGCAAAAATAACAATAATGCTAGCAATAGAAAAAGTTAACTCCACCTTTTCAAGAAAGAAATATCTATTAGCTTTCTCGTAGTATTCTCCGATATATTGAGATAATTTTGCTTGAGTTATCTCTTCTTCTTTTAAATCATTAGAAGTAATAATCCTATTAAGTTCTTGATAAAACTTAGATGCGTTTTCCGCTTTAATCTTGCCAACAAAAATAGACATCAAATATCCGATAAATTGAACTGCAATGAAATCAGCAAAAGCTAGACAAGCAAAAATAATCATGTAATTCTTGTTTGCTTCTACCACCGCATCAACAAAATACATGATGAAAAGAGGCGAAGCAAAGTAAGCCAAGTCATAAACGATATATATTAATATGTAAGAGACCTTTGTTTTGGTAGAAGTCAATTTGGCTGTATTCGACATGTGATAAAAGCTCCTTAAAGTTTATCGGAAGATCGTTCTTATATATCTCACTAAGAAAAATCAATGAATTCATTTCCATAAGAAAGGGTAAGATTTTTTCTTACCCAGGTCAAACGACTACTTTTTTCTAGAAGGGCATGGTTTTGTGGCCCTGCTTGGACATGTGTCACCAAAATCAAAAGTGTCGACCGGTTCTTCAAATTGTTCCGTTGACTCCTCCTTTTTCTAAAGATTAATGCATATATCATTTTTGTGAATAGTCAATTTCTATCCAAAATTTTAGTTTTTAAACAATGCTCTAAAATCAAAAAAACTTTGACACGTTTAGCATCAAAGTCCTAGGTTCAGGTGGTTGGGGTGGCTGGGATCGAACCAGCGTATGTGGGTTTCAGAGACCCATGCCTTACCACTTGGCTACACCCCAAGGCAATGTAATTGTAAGCATTTCTACTAGAAGGGCAACACTTTTTTCTAACAAAATAGCTTATCTAATTGTAAAATAACGAATCGGAGGGTTACTTATGCCTTATTTAATAGCAATCTCCGGTGGTTCCGGTTCTGGGAAAACATATATATCCAGGGCGCTTAATGCCTTGTTGCCTTATGAATCATCTATTTTATCGTATGATAATTACTATAAAGACCAATCCGCTCTTCCTTTTGATGAAAGAGGGCTTCTAAATTATGATGACCCTTCTATATTAGACCAAAAGTTATTCATGGAAGACTTAAGGAAAATCAAAAAAGGAATGGCAATAGAAGTCCCCCAATATGATTTTGTTACCCATACAAGGAAAAAGGAAACAGTTACATTCGAACCTAAAGATATAGTCATCTGCGAAGGTATCATGACATTACAAATACCAAAGGAATATTATGATTTCATTATCTATGTTAATGCTGATCCTGATGTAAGGATTTCTAGAAGAATAATTAGAGACATGAAACTACGTGGAAGAAGTCTAGAATCCATTGTCGAACAATATCTTACTTCAGTTAAGCCAATGCATATTAAATATGTTGAACCACATAAAGTTGATGCGGATTTTATATATAACAATAATTCCAATAACGGGATTGATGAAAAACAAATGCAGATGATTTTAAAACATTTAGTAGCAAGAAGGTAAAAATGGAAGAATTCGGTTTTATTGATGCACATGCCCATTTAGCAAGTTGGCCAAGTTTAAGAAAATGTGGCAATTTTATTATTGAATCAAATAAATCACATAACATTGATTTTTCTTTGATTAGCAATGCTGATGCAGCTGAATTTCCATCAGTAAAAACTAGATGTAAGATGGGCAAATCTACTTTAGACTGCTTAAAGCAAGCAGTTAGTTTTGCTAAAAAACATGAGGGGCATATAGGCGTTGGAGCATGGTTTAGGCCTTTTTTTGAACTTCCTAGTGAAGAGTTAATTAATTACATCAAGAAAAATAGAAAATATATCTATTGCCTTAAGTTCCACCCCTACTGCGAGAAATTAAAGATAACTTCTAGAAAGCTTATCCCCTGGATTAGATTAGCTAGGGAATTAGATTTACCAATGTTAGTTCATACGGCTTATGATGAATTTTCTTCGATTTTGGAATTAGAAAAAGTTGCTAAAGAAAATAAAGACATCAATTTTATCGCTGCCCATCTAGAGTTATGCTCAGATAATGAAGTCGCGATTGAAGTAATGAAAAGAGTAAACAATATCTATGCCGATACGGCTTGGGTAAATATAGATAAAGCAATAAGGGTATTAATTGAAATCGGGGAAGATAGGATTATGTTTGGAAGTGATAATCCAATTGATGGATTAAATACTTTAGATAATCAAATGTACCTTCCTTATTTCAATAACGACGCAAATATTGAATATTCTACATACAAAAAGCTAATGAGAGATAATGCCGTAAAGGTATACAAATTAGACTTGAAATAAAAATTTCCTAACAACATTTTACTATTCGCGTTAAAATAAAAACACGAACATAAGGAGAGACAACATGAAAGTGTTATTTGTCGGCTTTTCCCCTTTTGCAGCTCATCCTGTCAATCCAAGCGAAACGGTTGTTAAGGATTTTGCAAAAGGTAATTCTAAAGGAATTATTTTACCTATTTCCTATAAAAGGGCAAAAGAAGAATTCATTAAGGCATATGAAGAATATAATCCTGACCATGTCTTGATATTTAATCTTTCCCCTTACACCCATCGTCCTTTACTTGAGCAATATGCCTATAACAATATGAATGCTCCTATCCCTGATAATGATGGGGTGAGCAAAACTAATGAACCAATAATTGAAGGTGGCCCAAAAAGCATCATGTCCAATCTAAATCCTAGCTGCATTGAGCAATATCTTGCATCAAAGGGAATAAAGACTAGTCTAGGATTAGATCCTGGCGGATTTGTCTGCAATGAAATTTATTATCTTTCCCTTACTAGAAATAAAAATTCCCTCTTAATCCATATTCCGGTTGAATCCGATATGAACAAACAAGAAATAAATGAGGGAATCGAATCGATTATAGAATATCTAGAGGGGATGAATTAAGCTCCGTCGATATGGTTTTTATAGGAAGTGGAATAAGCCCCACTTCCTTTTTCTTCATATCTTCTTTCGTTAAGCATATCAATATCTTCCCCACTTCTATTTAATCTAAGGGAGGAGTGTTTTCTTAATACGTATTTCTTTCTATATTTAGCCATGGATAAATTATAATTCTTAATCTAATCAAAATACATATAAGAAGACATAGCCAAATATCAAGGAAGAGGCAATGCAGATTGCTAATACTATTAAAGCTTCTTTCAATTTGCTCTTATTTTTAAATAACATAAGCATTCCTAAACCTGCAT
>DAVZIW010000125.1:0-4459 GCA_052273085.1 Candidatus Alloenteromonas sp. | reverse complement strand
TACGCCTATTTTTCTAGCTCACGAACTAATCTGCGTTTTTAAAATGAGGAAAAGTAAAGTTTATCAATTTGAGCAAAATAGCCAATAATGCCATTGTTATGGGCAGATTTGACGCCTTGATACCATTTGTTGCAACGATTATGTCAAGCAACACGAAAACTGCTAAGCTCAATTGAAACTAATATTTGAGTTCCCCGTTTTTGCAAAAAATATATGTTCAAAATCACTTAAAAATTGTCTCAACGATTAGGATGATTTTTAAAAAATAAGCAATCATTAAAATCTTAGATTTTAAATAAAGATAGTTGCTTTGATTTATTGCTTCTTATTTCTTTATAATTTTTAACCCCTTTTTGTTCGTACCTAAAACTGATGTTATTCCTGAAAGAATTCTATAGAACTCTATCGACACCTTATCTTTTATTATTTTTAAGTATTTTAAAAGAGAGTCATATAAATAATAAGAATCCTCATCGATAATAACTACAAGTAATACGATTGCTATATCTAGAGCAAACGTTAAATTATTTATCGAGTCTAAAGTTTTAACTCTAAAATTCTCAAATCCTAATTCTACCTTTTTGAATCTAAAATATTCTTCTATTCTCCATCTGCTAGAATAACGATAAACCATTTGACATATATCTTCTTTAGCTTGTAATTCTTTATTTGTCATAAGTATCATCGGATAAGGATTGTTGTCGATATATGATACGATGATTTGGATATCTTTATCTAAATTGTTAATTCTTCATTTAAAGGCAGATGCCTTAATAAACCTTTCAACTGAATATATTGTTATAGGAACAGCGACCTTGCCTTTAAATCTTTTGGCTTTTTCGAATGCTTTTACCTTATTTTCGCCGAATATAAACCATCTATTTGTTCTCATTCTAATCAAAAAGATTGATTTAAGATATCGATCATTTTCATAAATTTAACATCATCATAACCTCGGTCTGCAACAAACATCGCTTCTTTAGGTGATAAATGATCACATATTCTTCTCGCTCCAATATTTGTAATGTTGTTAACTGATAAGTAATCCAACTCATTAGGAGAATGAACGTGGTCATAGAAGGGTATTGGTTGTTTCTTTTTGCTGCTCAATCCAGTAATCATAGTAACTATGTAACCACGATCGTATTTGTTCGATTCATTAGGATAAGAAGTGTCTCTAACTCTAGCAAGTCCTTCAAAAGTTTCTCCATATGACTTCATAACATCAGTATGATCAATAATAAAAGTCTTTTCCTTTTCCTTCATATAAGATAATCCAACCTTTATGAGATTCTGCCTTTCATTGATATCAGGTGTTCTCATCAGATTCTTGTATAGTCTCTCGTTCGCCTTTTTCAAAGAAATTTCTTCATTCAAAGAATGCGCTATATCATTGAGAACTATGCTTTTCCTTTTTAGAATTCCATATATCATATCAAGATAAAACTTGAACTGTCTTCCTGATGATTTTCCGATAACCTTTTTTATCAAACTTTTCATCTTTTCAATGAGATGAGAACATAGCAAAATAGAGTCTTTCATAATTTCGTACCTTCGATATTTTTAAGCTTAATTCAACTACATAAAATAGACCATAATTAGGTCGATTTTGGTAGTAAATATAGCAAATTTGATGATTGTATCGACTTGCTTGAAACAAACACTTAAAAAACGGGGAACTCAAAATGGGCTTTATATGGTAAGAAGAAATATAGGAATGTAAAATAGTTAAGTATTTAATTGAAAGAAATGCTAAAAAAGAATTGTTGAAGAGAAAGAAAGCGAGGGGGGGGATTAATTTATGGGAATGTATGAAAGGTTTTTTAACGAGATTGCTTCTCAACTTGATTTAACAAGCGTGGAAGAAGAAACGATAATAAAATCTTATGAAGCTGTAGGGGAGTTTTTACGCAATTCCAGTTTCTTGTCTGCTTATTTACCTTATGTTTTTCCGCAAGGATCGATGAAAATCGGTACAACGGTTAAACCACTAAAACGAGATGATTACGATGTCGATTTGGTTTGCGAGTTGACCAAAAACATTAACGATTTATCCCCAAAAGATGTTAAAAAACTCGTTGGCAAAGCACTGAAATGTGGAAAATATGCAGAACAATTAGAAGAAGAACACGGCAGATGCTGGACTCTCCAATATAGCGCTAATCCACCATATCATTTAGACATTCTTCCTGGTTTGACTAATGTTGGCGGTAGAATAAATGCTACGAAAAGGGATAATAGTGGTAAATATGATTGGCTTAGAACAAATCCAAGGGGATTTGCTAACTGGTTTCTTGGTTTGTATAGGCACAAGCGGATTTTTGATGAAAATAATGGGGTTGAAAGTCTTGATGTATATGGAACCAGAAATCCGCTTCAGAGGGCCGTTCAACTTATTAAGCGGCACAGAGACGTATATTTTCAAAATCGAAAAGAAGACGGACCTGCGTCAATAATCATTACAGCATTAACTGGACTATCTTATAAAGGCGAAACCACAATAGAAGATATTTTGAGAAACGGTCCAATTTCATGGGCAAGTTTTATAAAAATTAGTAATGATAAATATTATATTCAGATTCCGTCCCTTACCGATGACAATTATGCAGATAAATGGAATGGCGAAGACAAAAAAGCTGCTGCCTTATTTTTTGAGTGGCACGCAAAATTTCTGTCTGATTTAGATAAATTATTCGGTCAAAGAGAATTTGACAGTTTTTTGCAAATTGCTAGAGATATGTTTTGCAAGTCCTCTGTTGATAAAACTTTAAATGAAAACATTTCCATAAAAAGCGCTTTGCTGGATTCGCTTGGCAAACGATTACCTATGGCTTTGGACGTTACTCATCCGCTATTTAAACATGCACTTTCCATTAAAACTGATAAACACGATTACATACCAAGAGGAAACACTACCATAAAGATTAATGGTCGAGTTTTTGCGACCAAAGAAGACAGAGACTCTAACCATGAAGATAAATGTTTGAATAGTTTTGACTGCAACTCAATGCTGCTGAAAAAGAATCTATTTATTAGATTTTCGGCAATGATAGCAAATTGTCCTAAAAGATATTATTTGAGGTGGCAGGTTACGAATACAGGCATGGAAGCCAAAAGAGCCGGAATCATCAATTTAAGAGGCGGCTTTGAAAATAGCGAGAATTACATGCCTAGAACAAAATATGAACATACATCATATGCAGGGACCCATTTTGTCCAAGCATTTCTTATAGATTCGAATACCGATAATTGTATTGCCAAATCTAATATACTGATAATTAATATAGGCGGTGATTTGTAAATGAAAAAGCTTCTTTTTTCAGCCACATTTACTTTGCTAGGTATTGCTATTATCAGTATTCCTAATTTTGCATCTTATATAGATACTGGATCTTTCTATTTTGATTTGGCGAAGTTTTTGAAAGATTATCCAGGCTTCACATATCCTTTTGGAACTCTGTTTATCCTTTATGGCGGTGTATGTTTTGCTTCTATTATTATTGAATTAAGAAGGGAAAAGACTGTTTTTGTCATACAAAAAGCAGATGAAAAAGACTACGGTGATATTGATTTACACTTTCCCGAACATGTAATTGGTAGCAAAGATGAACTTGTATATGAAAACAATATTTCATTAAATAACTATGATTCTAGCATCATAAGTTTGGAAAAGAAAAAAATAATGCATTTTTATAAAAGGATTGAGCCCAAAAAGAAGATAGCATTTTTGGCGATATCGCCTATGCCAACACTAGTATATGCTGGATATGTAGTAGCTAATAGCGGCAGGAAAGTTGTTTTTTATCACTGGGATAGAGACAAAACGAAAGCAGTTAGGTTAAAGCGCTTTGGCCCCATGGAAAATTTAAAAGAAAATCCGGTTGTTGAAAATAGTTCGAAAGAATATGTTTTATGCATATCCACATCTTATTTGATAGATGTAAATTTAGTTTTAAAACAATTCAATGGTTGTAATATTAAATTCTATAGATTAGATAATCCGAATTATAATGCAGTTAAAACGCAATCTAATGTTCGTTGTATTGCGAATTACGTCAAGGACCGAATTGCCGAATTACCTTACGGAAGTCATGTTCATTTGCTATTGTTATGTTCATCGGAACTGTGTTTTGCGATTGGGCAAACACTTAACTCGCAAGTTCTTCCAAATATAAGAGTTTATAATCTTGGAAAGAATGAAAAAAACGAGAATTGCTGGAATTGGAGCGTTGATTTAAACTAAAGTTATTATAATGCATTATTTAAAATCAATTATTAGTGAACAGATAGTAACTTTATCAAAACGCAATTTAGTATTTTGAGTTTTTCAAAAACGTGTTTAATTCGATTTTTCACTTCTTTCTTTGCGGCGGATATTTCTCGGCCATTCATTTAAATTAACACATGACGTATTGGTTAAAGAGTGATAATTATTTTTGTGAGCTAGAAAAAAGGCGTT
>DAVZIW010000124.1:0-4487 GCA_052273085.1 Candidatus Alloenteromonas sp. | reverse complement strand
GTAAACGAAGAAATAAATGAAGGAGGGATAAGTTTAAAAGAAGACGGCTCTATATCCTTGCTTCCTGATTTAGAAAGCCTACATGAGACTTTATTGTTTTCTTCTTCCGATAAGTTAGTTACTTCTAATGAAAAATCATCTTTAATCAAGATATATTCCTTTAAAAGCGAGAAATCTAAATCAATATATAGCTATATCTATGACCATCAACTTGGAGACAAAGAAATTAGCTATATCCAGGATTTAGTAATCTCGAAAATGAAGAAAGAAAAAGGACTCAAGATAATAGGCTCTAACTCTAAATATAAGATTAAATACTATGTAGATTACCTATCTGAATTAGAGAAGCTAGCATTTAAGACAGAACTATATTTTGATGAAGAAGAAATAAGCAAAGAAAACTTCATCCAAAACGAATTCGCGAATGAATATTATGCTTCTTTTGAAGAAGAAGTTAATTCTCTCCATGGCCTTTTAAATGGAGAAATAAATGACCCATTATATGTTTATGCCTTCCTTTCTTCCTCGTATAAGGATTTATCTACCTACTGTAATTTATATCTAAGTAGCAACCTTGCTAACTTAACTAAATCAAAAGGGACATCTATCAAAGTAAAACTAGATTCTAAAGATGGCTGGATTAATGGAGATATATCTAGCAATGAATTTAGCGAAGAAGAAATAAGGCAAATTATCGAATCATATAAGAGGAAGAAAGAATTCGTCTTGATAAAAAATAAACTAGTTAATCTTCATGATGAAGAAATATCTTCTTTAGTAGAAATAAATGATTTATTGAAAGATTCAAAAGGCAAAAAGAAAGAAGATTTACCTTTCTGGACTACTTTCATGTTGTCTTCTAAAAAAGGTATTGAAGTCGATTTATCTTCTTCCTTAAATGATTTTGTAACTGACTTAGCTAATTTCAAAAAGAATAAATTAGATTTGCCAAAAGAATTGTCATCCGTCTTACGTCCTTATCAAAAAAATGGGGTCAAATGGCTTTCTACTTTAAATAAATATCGCCTCCCCGCCTTATTAGCAGACGACATGGGATTAGGAAAGACATTACAGACAATTTGCTTTATAAAAACATTAAAACAGAAGGGGCCTGTATTAATTGTCTGCCCAAAATCAGTTACTTATAACTGGCAAAAAGAAATAGAAAAATGGGCACCTGAACTTAAAAGCAACGTCATTTCTGGTTCAGTTGAATCCAGAACTAAATCATTAAATGAAATATCAAAAGGTACGAATGAGATATTCATTACTTCCTATGAAACATTAAGAAATGATGAAGATAAATATTCTTCTTTGTCTTTCCTCTTGCTTATATTAGATGAAGCACAGAATATCAAAAACCCACATGCGAAGAAATCTTTCGCGGTTAAATCAATCGAATCCAAATATCGTTTAGCATTGACTGGTACTCCAATTGAAAATTCAGCAATAGATTTATTCTCCATATTTGATTTTTTAATGGAAGGATATCTAGGTAATGAAAAAGAATTCTTTTCTAGGTATGGAGGGGTTCCAGATAAAGAAAAAAGCAATGAGCTATATAACAAGATTAAGCCATTCTATCTAAGAAGAAAGAAAGAAGATGTCTTAAGTGATCTTCCTCCAAAGACAGTTGAAATAGTCTCAATTACCATGGATGAAGAAGAATCCAAGATTTATAAGGCTAATCTAGAAAAGGCTAGAATCGAATCAAATGAAGGTAATCCTATCGCAATTTTAGCTACGATTACTAAATTAAGGACCATATGTGTTGATACACCTGCTTTCTTTGAAGGAACTGACTTTATATCTAGCAAGCTCCAATATAGCATCGACAAGATTAAGCAAGGATTAGAAACCGGACATAAATTCATCGTCTTCTCTTCCTTTACAAAAGTACTCCACCACTTAAATGAGTTACTAATTAAAGAAAATATCCCTAATAAGATTATTGAAGGTGATACACCTGCAAAAGAAAGGGTATCAATATCGGAAGAATTCAATAAGAAGAATGATTTTGGAGTCGTATTAGTTTCTTTAAAAGCAGGTGGAACTGGTCTAAATCTATATGGGGCCGATATGGTAATACACCTAGATCCATGGTGGAATGTCGCAGCTGAAGAGCAAGCTAGCGACAGGGCGCACCGTATCGGGCAGACCCGTCCCGTAACTGTCTATAAATTAGTCGCATTCAATACAATCGAAGAAAAAGTATTGAAATTGCAGGAAATTAAAGCAGGCATCGTATCTAGCTTAATAAAAGAAGGAGATGCTGGAATTACTAAATTAAGCAAGGAAGATATTAAATTCCTCCTATCTTAATCGTGATAGAATAATAGTTATGGTCAATCTATTAAGAAGAATCTTCATAAAAGATTATAAAAACGTCGATAATGAAATAGTTAGGGGGAGGCATGGCAAATTTGCAGCCTTCTTTGGTATTGTCACCAACTTGATATTAGTCTTATTAAAAGGTGGGGTCGCCTTATATGGGGCAAGCAAGAACCATTGGGTATTCTCTTTGGCCTTAATCGCCGATACAGTTAATAACCTAGGCGATTTAGCATCTAACCTAGTTACTTTGTTCGGATTTAAGATGGCTATGAAACCTGCTGATAAAGATCATCCATTCGGTCATCAACGCATTGAATATATATCAGGATTAATCGTTTCTATATTTGTCGTCGCGACTGGGATTGAATTATTTTCTTCTTCTATAGAGGCTGCGATTAATAAAACCGAAGTAACCTATGATTTATTAGCAATCATTATCTTATTCATATCTAGTTTAATCAAATTAGGACAGGGCTATGTTAATTATGGATTAGGGAAGGCTATATCTTCACCTTCATTAAAAGTAACTTGTCTTGATTCGATTTCAGATGCAGTCGCCACCACTATATTAGGGATCGGGGCCATTATTACCTATTGCCTTAATTTCCCTTATCTAGACTCATATCTAGGTTTAGCCATATCTTTATTTATCATCTATTCAGGAATAATGATGATAAAAGAAACTAGCGATCCTCTTATTGGACACGCCGCAAATAAAGAAGATGTTGAGAAAATAGTAAAAGAAATACTCTCTTATAAAGAAATTAAGGGGGTACATGATGTCATTTGCCATAATTATGGACCTACTAAGATATTTATTTCCTTGCATGTCGAAGTCGATGAAAAAAATGACCTTGCCTATATCCATGATGTGATTGATAACATCGAAGAAGACATAAGAAAGAAGTTTGGAGTAGAGATAACCATCCATATGGATCCAATTTCTATTGGAAATAAGGAAGTAGATGAAACAAAAGAAAAGGTCCTAGCCATATTAGCCAAATTAGATAAATCATTGACTATCCATGACTTCAGAATGGTAAAAGGACCGACCCATGTAAACGTTATCTTTGATATGGTCGTTCCTTATGATGAAAAATCATTTAATGAAGTTAATGTCTTAAAAACCTTAGAAGCAGGCTTTTTAGATGAACCTATAAAGCATAATTTCATTGTTAGATTCGATCATCCTTACGAAGAATAAATACATCAAAAACTCGTTGGAATTTCTTCTATTTTTTAAAGATTCCAACGCATTTTAAGATAAATAGATATCTACCTTGCCCATTAGGAAATCAATAATATTGATATGTGTAATCCCGTTATTGGATGTATCTTTCTTGTCTAGAGACATTACATATTTAGGCGAATTATCCCTTATTTTTGCAAAAGAGCCATATTCTCTATCGAATGTTTTTTGATCTTTTATGGAATAGGCAACTTGGATTAGGCATTTCTTCTTGTTTTTAATAACAACAAAATCGATTTCCCCATCATTAAATTTCCCATAACGGACTTCATAGCCCCTATATAGAAGCTCATTAAATAGGATTCCTTCTAAGGCGAAAGTATCATCTAATTCCAAAACATTACCCAATGCATTCCTTAGCCCTACATCTATTGCATAATATTTCTTCGCACCATTCAATTGCTCTTTTCCCTTTAGGTAATATGGCTTACATTCAAGCAAGAAATAACATTCCTCAAGATATTTAGCGTAGTTACTTATAGTTTGAGAAAAACTCTTTTGTTCATCCTTTGTAGCATTCTTTTTTAAAAATTTAGCTATAGAATAGGCAGAAAAAGGCTTACCAGTGGTAGAAATTATATATTTCGATACATTCTCAAAATAATTCTTATTTATAGATTTATGAACCTTGTATACATCCTTTTGGATGATTGAATCATATAGAGATACTAGATATTGTCTAATCCCATCCCTATCAATTTCTTCATAACGTTGAGGCATTCCTCCAAATTCAAGATAATCATCAAAATCATTGTCTAGAACAGGCATATCATTCTTTCTTTTGTATTCTAGGGTTTCTAGATAAGTAAATGGATAAACCTCAAATTCTTTAGCCCTGCCTGTTAATCTATCTTGCAATTTGCCATGAAGCAATTTTGAGTTAGAACCGGTTATAAACAAAGAG
>DAVZIW010000123.1:0-4488 GCA_052273085.1 Candidatus Alloenteromonas sp. | reverse complement strand
GGTATTGGCACGGGGTTACTCCTTTCGATATCGAGACAGGAAGACCGAAAAATACCCATCCTGAGCTTATTTCTTTCTCTCATTACTTTGCAGATTTGACTGATGAAATAATGAATGAAGACGAGAATACTTTCCTTATAGTTCCAGCAACTTTAAAAGGATCAGGACTAGAAAAGCCATTCGCCCATTATAGGGATAGATGTCTAGATGTAGGAATTGCAGAAGAACATGCCTTAACATTAGCAGGAAGCCTTTCCTTAAATGGATTTCATCCAATAATAACAATATATTCGACATTTTTACAAAGAGCATATGATGAACTTAGCCATGACTGCGCTAGGATGAATCTAGATATGACTATTCTAATAGATCGTGCTGGATTAGTTGGGAAAAATGGCGATACCCATCAAGGTTTATATGATGAATCCTATCTTTCTTCGATCCCAAATGTTATTTTAACTCAGCCTTCAACAAAACAAATCGCTAAAGCCTTATATAAGACATCATTAGAAAAACACGGGGTATTTTGTATTAGGTATCCTCGCGAATTCGTATCTATCAATGAAGAAAGCGATATCGAATTGCCTTTATTTGGCTACCAATTACTAAAGGAATCTAAATCAAAAAATATGGTAATTGGAGTTGGAGGAAAAGGGAGAGAATTACTTTCTTTAATCGAAAAAGATAAGATAGATACGAACTTTATTGACCCAATATACCTAAATCCTATCTCCCCTGAATTAATAAAAGAATTATTAAAGCAAGATAAAATATTAGTCTATGATCCATATGGAACTGATAATGGCTTTGCCACTAATTTAGCTTTGGCCTTATTAAAAGCAAATTACAAAGGGCAATTCAAAGTAAAATCAGTCCCTAATCAGTTCGTCAATTCAGATTCATACGAGAATCAATTATCTAGATTCTCTCTTTTGCCAAGGCAAGTCGAAGAATATTTATTAAAGGAATTTAGATAGTCTACTTAACATAATCTATATTTAATCTTAAAATATGGATATGGCTAGCAAGATTATCATGCATATCGATCTTAACGCTTTCTTTGTTAGCTGCGAGGTTATAAAGAATCCTTCCTTAGCAGGAAAGCCTGTTTTAATCGGGCATTCTGGTAGATCTGGGATTGTTTCAACTGCATCATATGAAGCTAGAAAGAAAGGGTGTCATTCGGGACAACCAATGTTTATGGCTAAAGAAGTTTGCCCTGAAGCTATCGTAGTTCCTTCTGATTATAGATTTTATGAAGTAATGTCGACTTCTTTCTTTTCTTTTTTAAAGCAATATTGCAAAAAGATAGAAATAGCATCGATAGATGAAGCATATTGCGATATGAGCGAAACTTTATCAAAGGTTAAAGACCCAATAAACTATCTAAAACAAATGCAACTTAAATTAAAAGAAGAGACGGGACTAGGCTGCTCGATTGGTATTGCCCCAACTAAATGGCTAGCCAAAATGGCTTCTGATTTAAAAAAGCCGATGGGACTTACTTTAATTAGAAGAAAGGACATCCAAAATATTATTTATCCTCTTCCAATCGAATCTTTTTGGGGAATTGGCAAGAAAAGTGTCCCTAAATTAAAAGAGCTAGGGATTAATACAATTGGAGATTTAGCTAAATTGGTCAATGAAGACGATGAATCTATTAAAAAGGAATTAGGAAAATTCTTCTTTACCATAAAAGAATGGGTGAACGGTAGAGGTAGCGATGAGATAAATACCGATCCTTTCGATCCTAAATCAATCGGAAATTCTTCGACCTTAAATTATGACTGTATCGGGATTAATGAAGTCGAGGAGACTTTAAAATATCTTTCAAAAGAAGTCTCTTTGAGGGCTAAAGAAGCCAAAAAAGTAGCAAAATTAATTACCTTGTCGGTAAAAGACACATCATTCTCACTTCATAGCAAGAATAAGGCTTTAGAAGAGCCAACAACTGATGAAAACATCATTTTTAATGAAGTCAGGAAGCTTTATATCGCTAATTTTAACGAAATGAATGTGAGACTTGTCGGGGTTACTTTAGGAAAATTAAGTTCTAAACATAATGCGAATGTCCAAATGAGTTTATGGAATTATCCTACATATGAGGAGATGGATAAGACCAAATTACTTATCGAAGACTTGAATAGAAAGATGAACAAGAAAGTATTCTTTAGACTTGGAGAGGTCAAAAAAGATGGAGATAAATGAGGCTTTGGAGAAATATATCCTTTATCTAGTCGGAGAAAAAGGATTAAGCGAGAACACGGTTTCTAATTATAAAGAAGACCTAAATTTATTCTTTCTTCATTTTAATGATATAAAGGATACATCTTCTCTAGATGATTCTTTATTAGAAGAATATGCGATTTATCAAGGCGAAAAAGGTTTAACTAGCGCATCTATTGCAAGAAGACTATCTTCATTAAAGAATTTCTTTCTCTTTCTAGATAAAGAAAAGATAGCAAATATCAATATTAGTAGACTTGATTTGCCAAAAAAGCAAAGAAAGCTACCAGAAGTATTAAATACTGAAGAAATATCTTCCTTGTTATCTAGTATCGATACATCTAAAAAAGAAGGAAATAGGGATCTAGCGATGTTATTAACGATGTATTCTAGCGGACTTAGGGTTTCTGAACTACTAGATTTAAAGATAGAGGATATTTCTTTTAGCAAAAGAATTATTTTAGTTAGGTCAGGCAAAGGAAATAAGCAAAGAAGCGTACCGATTAACCAAGATTGTCTCGATGTTATCTTGAATTATATAGATACAAGCAGGAAAGAATTCCCTAATTATAAGAAATCGCCTTATTTATTCTTAAATAAATTTGGAAATCCGATGTCCCGTAATTACTTTTTTGTATTAGTTAAAGAATATGCTGCCTTAGCTGGGATTAATAAAAACATTCATCCCCATACATTGCGTCATTCCTTTGCGACAAGTTTATTAGAAAACGGAATCAATATAGTTGCCTTGAAAGATATGCTAGGACATTCCCATTTAGAGACAACCCAAATATATACAAAAGTATCGACCAAGAAGGCATTTAAGGATTATTCTTCGACTTTTGATAAATAGTCAAATCATCTTTTAAGACAAATTAAGACAAAAAATATATAATCTAGTTACAAATAATTTAGGAGGTTAACTAAATTAATGAATAATAATTACAAATTTGACAGGATATTCGTAATAGTCGCTGATTCGCTTGGGATAGGTGAAGAACCTGATGCGGCTAAATTCGATGATGTCGGATCAAATACGTTTGCCCATGCAGCCGAGGCTGTTAATGGCATTAAGTGCCCAAATATGGAGGCAATGGGCCTGGGTGAGCTAGATGATATCAAGGGTGTTAAAGTAGTTTCTAGTCATCCAAATAGCTATAGTGCTAGACTTCGTGAAGCTAGCAATGGCAAGGACACTATGACTGGACACTGGGAAATGATGGGCATTCTTACCTTGAAGCCTTTCAAGACCTTCACCGATACTGGCTTCCCAAAAGAACTTATCGATGAATTAGAAGAAAAGACCGGTCGCAAGGTTATTGGCAATTATTCTTCTTCCGGAACCGAAATATTAAAAGTATTAGGAGAAGAACAAACTAGAGATGGTTCGTTAATTGTCTATACTTCAGCTGATTCGGTATTACAAATTGCTGCGAATGAATCCGTAATCCCAGTACCTGAGCTTTATAGATGCTGCGAGATTGCTAGAGAAATATGCATGAAAAGCGAATATCTAGTTGGAAGAGTCATTGCTAGACCATTTGTCGGAACCAATAAAGATAATTTCAAGCGTGATGGAGCTTCTAGACATGACTATACAGTTTCTCCAACTGGAATTTCCGTACTGGATATATTAAAAGAAAATGGGCTTACTGTTTCAGCGATTGGAAAGATTAACGATATCTTTAATGGAGTTGGCATTACTAGAACAATACATACAGCCACTAACGAAGAAGGAATGGATGAAGCCATTCGCCAACTTAAAGAAGATGATTACAAGGGACTTTGTTTTGTTAACTTAGTCGAATTCGATTCTGAATACGGACATAGAAGAAATGCCGTTGGATATGCTAGATGCATTGAAGCTTTCGATAAGCGAGTAGGGGAATTCATCCCTAACATGAAGCCAACTGATTTGCTTATCATCACGGCTGACCACGGCAACGATCCTACATTCAAAGGAACTGACCATACAAGGGAAAAAGTCCCATTCCTAGCCTATTCTCCTAGCTTTAAGGAAGGCAAATTCCTTGGAGAATACCCTAGCTTTGCCTGTATAGGTGCTTCTATATTGAAGAATTTCCATCTAAACAAAAAGGAAGGAATGATAGGGGCAGAGATTAACGAATTATTAAAGGATTAAAAAAATGAAAAAAGTAACATATTTATTGGCCTTAAGTGCCTTTGCCCTTGTTTCTTGTGGCACAAATAATCAAGAAACAAGCTCAAATTCCCCATCTAGTGAAGAAAGCTCTAAGTTAA
>DAVZIW010000122.1:0-4498 GCA_052273085.1 Candidatus Alloenteromonas sp. | reverse complement strand
GGATTACTTAATAGGGGAGGTAAATTGCTTTTTGGCGAAGCTAGTTACCATTCTCCTAAAACCAAATTGCTCCTATTAGCAACTGATTGTTCTTTGAATACTAGAAAGAAAGCCCTAAGCTATGCCTCTAAATTCAATATTGAAGTAAAAGAGGTATTTAGCAAGGCCGAGCTAGGGGAGGCACTTGGTTATGAAGAGATATCCTTAATTGGGATAATCGATAAGAAATCAAGTCTTGCCCTAAAGAAGAAAATGGATTTAAAAGGAGATAAAAATGAAGAAAAAGAACAATTACCAATCAAAGAAAAATAATGGCCCAGTAAATAATAGAATGAGCAATTTCTCTCCTTCTAAATCAAAAGGAAGAAACGAATACGCCAAAGTCAATGGTGGCGTATTTGTCTATTCTAAACCTATAACATTAGGTGAATTATCAAAGGCTATAAATATCCCTGCTACCGATATTATTAAGTATCTATTCATGCAGAATAAGGCATTTACTATCAATTCGACTCTTGATGATGATTCCATAGGCGAAATTTGTCTTGAATTCGGTTATGACTTCAAAAAGGAAAAGGTCGTTGATGAAACTAATTTTGAAGAACTTGATATAGTCGATGATCCAAAAGACCTAAAAGAACGCCCTCCAGTAGTTACTATCATGGGTCATGTTGACCATGGTAAGACTACCTTGATCGATGCGATTAGATCTAGCCATATTGTCGATACCGAAGCTGGTGGAATTTCCCAAGAAATCGGTGCTTACCAAAAAGAAATACACGGCAAGAAGATTACTTTTATCGATACTCCAGGGCACGCTGCCTTTACAGCAATGAGAGCTAGAGGAGCTTCCGTTACTGATATTGTTGTCTTAGTTGTCGCTGCTGATGATGGAGTCATGCCTCAGACAATTGAAGCTATTGATCACGCTAAAGCAGCAGGAGTCCCAATAATTGTTGCTATTAATAAAATCGATAAAGCTGGAGCAAATCCAAGAAAAGTAAAAGAAGAACTTATGGCACATGATGTCATTAGTGAAGATTATGGTGGAGATGTCATGAGCTGCGAGATTTCTGCTAAAAAAGGAATCGGCATTGATAATTTACTAGAAATGATTACCTTAAAAGCTGAAATGCTTGAACTTAAGGCCAATCCTTCTAGATATGCAATCGGTACAGTTTTAGAAGCAAACCTAGATAAAGGCGAAGGTCCAAAGGCTACTTTATTAGTCCAAAATGGTACTTTGAATTCTGGTGATTTCGTCGTTGTCGGCGAAACTTATGGAAAAATTAGAAGGATGAGCAATGAATTTAGGCAAGTCTTAAAATCTGCTGGTCCTTCAACTCCAGTTTCTGTTATTGGATTAGCTGCTGTTCCTAGTGCTGGTGATAGATTTATGGCTTTCCCAGAAGAAAAACAAGCCAAGGATATTGCCTTAAAACGTAGCCAAGCCAAGCTAGAAGCTACTAGAGGACAAACTAGCGCCATGTCATTAAATGATCTAAATAACCTAGTAAATGCTGGCAAAATCAAGGATTTCAATGTTATCGTCAAGGCTGATAGTGATGGAACTGCCCAAGCTTTGAAAGCAAACTTAGAGAAGATGTCAAATGATTCAGTCAAGATTCATGTCTTGCTTGCTTCAGCTGGAGCAATTTCTGATTCTGATGTCTTGCTCGCTAATGCTAGCCATGCCGTTATATTTGGCTTCAATGTCAGGCCTGACGCAAGAGTTAGGACCATGGCAGAAGAAAACCATGTCGAAATCCATCTCCATAAGATAATCTATGAATTACTTGATGAAATGGAAAAGGCCTTAAAGGGTATGATTGTTGCCGAAAAGGTCGAAAATGTCACAGGACAAGCTGAAATTAGACATATCTATAAGATTTCTAAGATTGGTACAATCGGTGGATCTTATGTTACTAGCGGCTTCCTTAAAAGCGGAAGCAAGATTCGTCTTATGAGAAATGGTGTTGTCATTTATGAAGGCAAACTTGGCTCACTCAAAAGATTCAAAGACGATGCCAAAGAAGTCAAGGAAGGTTATGAGTGTGGCCTTACAATTGATGGATATAATGACATCAAAGAAGGCGATATCGTCGAAGGATATGAGATGATTGAAAAAGGAGAAAACGATGGCCAATAGACAAGGTAGAATTAAAGCTGTCATTGCTAAAGATATCTCCGAAATCATCTCTAGGGAAATAAAAAATCCCCATATTGGCTTAGTTAGTGTTAACGAAGTAGTGGTCAATGATGATTATAGCGAGGCGAAAGTCTATGTTACTTTCTTTGGAGACCATCCAAAAACCAAACTTGCCGAATTAAAAAAAGCAAGTGGCTTCGTTAGAAGTTCCCTTGCTAAAAAGATGGATTTATATTCAGTCCCGAAGATAACTTTCGTTCTTGATGAATCTTTTGATAAAGCTGAATCATTGGATAAAGCCTTAGAAAGGGAAGAAAGCCAAATCGAATCCCTTAAAAAGGATGCGTAGTAACTATCTTTAGAGAATACAATTTATTAGTCTTCTTGCTAAAACCTAGCATGGAGGCTATTTTTTTATCTTTCCTGTAGTTATAAATGTAGGTAACAGGAACTACTTTTCTTGAATAAGTCTCAATATATAATTTTAGGTATTCTTCTTTTTCTTGCTTATTCCCTAGACATTCAAAAGCTACAAACTCAATTGAATGGGTGGATATATTATTAATAACCATATAACCAATTATTTTATGGTTTTTTAATAATAAAATAGTCTCACCTTTACTAATCTTTTTGCTTAGTTTTATATTTTCCTTATTAGAAAATTCGATTAACGATTTAAAGTCATCGACATTATTGATTCTTTTATACGAAAGGGAATGGATTCTAGTAGAAGTAGTCTCTAATAAATTGAAATAGAGTTTGAATCCTTCATCATTAGAAAGCATCTCTGCTAGATTGGTAACCGAATCGCTTCTAGAAGAATATAGATCCTTAAGGAAATCTTTTATGTATTGCCTTTCAGTAAAGCCATCGGCAGGACAAATCTTCTTCATTACAGGAAGATTCTCTTCACTTGCCATCCCGATTAAATCTAGCTCGCTACATTCAATTAAAGGACGGATAAATGTGATTTTAGCCCTAGAAAGGTACATTTTTGGCTCAAAAGTTGCAACTCTCCCCCCATGTATCATATTCATGAATAATGTTTCGATTGCATCATCTCTATGATGGGCAAAGGCAACTTTATTAGCCTTTAGCTTCTTAGCCTCTAGATTAATCGCAGCCTTTCTCATCCTACCGCATATCGAACAAGGCAAATGTCCATCTTCTTTTTTATGCTGGACTAGAATTGGATAGATTTCCTTACAGTCAATTACTCTTAGTTTTAATCCTAAAGAAGAACAATATTCTTCTAATTCGGTTGAATTAAATTCAGGGAAACCTAAATCAAGGCAAACGGGATAGATCTTAAAATTTTTTGAAGAGAATTTGCCATATATTGACATGGCTTTTAATAGGCATAAAGAATCTTTTCCTCCTGATATTCCAAGGACAATTCTATCGTTATCATTGATTAGAGCGTATCTTTCATCGGCTTTTCTTAAACATGCTAAGACTTTTCTAATATATTTCATGGCAATAGTTTATCTTTCCTAAAGCCAATAGTCATTGTTTTTATAGAAGTAAAGCCTATATTTTTATATAATTTGCCTATGCTTGATGGATTTATTCTAGTAGATAAAGAACCTAATGAGACTACTAGACATATAGATAATTATTTCCAAAGGAAGTTCAAGACTAGGAAAGTAGGCCACCTAGGTACTTTAGATCCTTTTGCAACTGGGCTAGTAATTGTCGCGATTAATAAAGCAACAAAAGCACTTTCTTTTCTTGAAGATAGCAAAAAAGGCTATATTGCTAGGCTAGTTTTAGGGAAAACAACTTCTTCGCTAGATAAAGATACTCCCGTAATAAAATGCCAACCTACTAAGATTTATAGAAATGAAACTATTGAAGAAGCTATTTCTTCTTTATTAGATATAACTAGTCAAATCCCTCCAATGTATTCCGCTATAAAAGTAAATGGAACCCCTTTATATGATTTAGCTAGAGAAGGAAAAGAAATCGAAAGGAAAGAAAGACCAGTAAAGATATTTGAAGCTAAACTAATCGATTATAAATTCCCATATATAGATTTTTATGTAAAAGTATCTAAAGGAACCTATATTCGTACTTTAGGAGAAACTCTTGCTTCTAGATTAAATACGTTTGGATATCTAGATAAATTAAGGCGAATCGAAGTAGATGACTTTAATTTGATAAAAGCCAAAAAGAAAGAAGATATTGATGAAAATGATATAATTTCGGTTAAGGATATCCTTTCTTTCTTACCTTCCATTGAACTTCATGGAAAAGAAATTGAAGATATAAAAAACGGCAAGAAGATTAAATTAGATAGAGATGAAAAAAAGATATTCCTTTATTCTAAGGATGAAGCACTTGCTATTT
>DAVZIW010000121.1:0-4533 GCA_052273085.1 Candidatus Alloenteromonas sp. | reverse complement strand
GCTAGGCAATTAATCGTAGAATATGGTGACCAAGTTGTCTTTGATGAGTGGTTCAAATATTTGAAGAATTCAGTAAAAGATAGACGTGATGCATGGAATTTTATGATAGCGTTTTACAATTTTGATGGTCATTATTTAAAAGTATCAGACCCATATCCTTTCCTTGGACTTTTATTAAACAGATTAGAATTATCATTAGATAGTGATCCCGCTTCTAAGGATGATGACATGATGTTTGAAACATTTGATTCGATTTATATTGAGCTTTTGATAAAAGCAGGAATTGTTAAGCAAGAAGAATATTTCGATGCCAATCCATATACTGACGAGAAATTAAAAGCGGCTGTTGAAAAAACAAATAAAAAATAAATCAAATCTCACATATCTTTTAGATTGGTCAAGTCAGTGGATTTATCCATCAACAAAGTCATATGGTGAATAGAAGGCTTCTGTTCTAAAGAGCAGATTAATGAGGCTTTATGTTCATCCGGACAATGCCGAAAAGAAGAGATGTATTGAGAAGATGCTGAGAAAAATCCTCTAGCTATTGTAGTTTGTAAAAAAATAATATTTCAAACTGTGTGCGTGGGTTTAAACCTCGTGTCTGTTCAGTTTTTTCTAAGGGGTATAATTTGGCATTAAAAAAGTAAAAAATTTGGAGTCAAGTCGCGACTGGGTGAGAGGGCTGAAGTTCAACCCTCTTATTCTTATATACTCAGTATATAAGATAAAAACAAAAAGACACATACCATTTGTGCGTGTCTCAACATTCAATCGTGGCGGAGGCGTCGGGATTTGAACCCGAGCACCGGTTACCCGATCTAACGGTTTAGCAAACCGTCCCCTTCGGCCTCTTGGGTACGCCTCCGTGGCATTAAATATACAACATGCAGGAAATAAACTCCACTATTTTATTAAGCAAATAAGAAAACTTAAGGAAAAAGACCCTTTCGTTATAAGAAATAACGATTGGGTCTAATCAAATTGATATTAATAGGCTTTGGCAAAATAGACAACTTTGGTAGCTTTTTTACCACATATTGGGCAAGTATCTCCAAATGGTTCATCATGCTCGCCAATGCATCTAGCAGTGCCACCGTTGGTAATTTCTTTTACCTTTAGTTCGCACTCCTCATCGCCGCACCACATCATCTTAGCATATCCGCCTTTGTTATTTAGGATATCCTTTAATTCATCGACGTTATGGGCAAGAGTTATATGTTCATCAAGGAAGGATTTGGCCTTATCATACATATTTTGATGGATTTCTTTTAAAACACTTGGAATAGAGGCTTCGATTTCTTCAATTTTAGCAGTACGCTTCTCGCCATTTACTCGTTTAGTAAGGCAAATCTCACCATTTTCAAGATCTCTAGGTCCTAATTCGATTCTTAGAGGTACACCCTTCATTTCCCATTCAGCAAATTTCCATCCAGGTGTATGATCACTAGAATCTAATTTGACCCTAACTCCCATCCCTTCTAATTTGGATTTGATTTCTTCACATTTTTCCAATATTCCAGGGACATTTTGTCTAATTGGGACAATGACAACTTGAATAGGAGCAACTGCTGGAGGCAATACTAATCCATTGTCATCTCCGTGTACCATGATTAAAGCCCCTAATAATCTAGTAGATACACCCCAAGAAGTTTGATGTGGAGTTTCTAATTTATTATTTCTTCCAAGGAAATGGATTCCAAAAGCCTCGGCAAATCCTTGACCTAGGTAATGGGTTGTTCCAGATTGAAGAGCCTTTCCATCATGCATCAAAGCTTCAATTGTGTAAGTCTCAACTGCTCCAGCAAACTTTTCATGATCAGTCTTTATTCCCTTTAGGAATGGAATTGCTAATAATTCCTTACCACAAGAATCATAAGCTTCTAGGATTGATAAAGAATTCTTTCTAGCTTCTTCTTCAGTTTCAAATAAGCAATGTCCTTCTTGCCAAAGGAATTCTGAGCCCCTTAAGAATGGACGGGTTGTCTTTTCCCATCTAACAACAGAACACCACTGGTTATAAATCTTTGGTAAATCCCTGTATGAAGATACTAATCTCTTATATAAATCAGAGAATAAAACTTCTGAAGTTGGACGGATTATCAATGGATCTGCTAGCTTTTCTCCTCCCCCGATAGTAGCAACTAAGGTTTCAGGGGCAAATCCTTCGATATGTTCTTTTTCTTTATTGAACAAGGAAGTAGGAATAACCATTGGGAGATAGACATTACTAGACCCATTTTCCTTGAATTTCTTATTCAAATAATTTTGGATTTCTTCCCATATGGCATATGAATATGGAAGGTAGGAAATAAAGCCCTTGACTGAACTATAATCCATCAATTCCGCCTTTTTGCAGACGTCTGTATACCACTGGGCAAAATCAACATCCCTAGGTGTAATCGCATTGTTCTTATTCATTTGGTTTGACATAAATTCTCCTTATTTTGTCATGTCCTTAACTCTTTTAATTGATTTTTGGGGTACTGGCAATATCATCTGATCAAACGGGGCGAATGATTCACTAGATATATATTTTAAGCCAGACCTTACAAGTAATTCGATAGAGGCCCATCCCTCAATATCTGTTGCAATGATGGGCTTTCCATATTTTAATAGCTTTTCGACTAAAGCGTGCAACTGAGATCTAATTTGTGTATCCATTTCCGAGGCACTTCCTGCAAAAGCAAATCCACATACGAAATAATCAAATGCCGTATAGACTTGTGGAGGGAGTTCAAGTTCACCTTCGTTTAAGAATAAGGCAACTTCATATCCTTTAGCCTTAATCGCCCTCATATCATCAATGACGGCATCAGGATTAGTTGGATAGAAATGGGATTTGATATCCCCTTCTTCAAAGATAAATACAATATGGGATTGCTTGGCTTTTGATAACCTAGCAAATGTAGTAAGCATATATCCTCTTTCTTCCGTACGTACTGGATAGAACAAGGCCTGTGTCTCATCTTTTCTTTCACTAACAAAGATTGGAAGGATGTTTTTGGCTAAAGTTGAGAACAATGCCGAAGAATCATCAGTCCTAGAAGCATAGTCTTTTAATTCGTCTAATGAACCAAAATAAGTATCTTTTGGAGTGGCTTTTGAGAAATAGCCAATAACTTTGCCGTCCTGTACCGAATAGATTGGCCTAAAGAAATAAGATAATTTCTTTTCGTTAATGATACGTTCGACTTCGGTTCTATAAGAAGCATCGTTAAGCGGATTAAGTGATTCTCTTCCCTTTTCATACCAAAGCAAGATTGGTAAATCATCATAGGCAATCTGTGCAGTCCTTCTAGCCCGGTCAACAACATCTTCAGCCGTTCCGACAAAACGCTTATGCTCAACAGCCCCTACCCTAAGTTCAACGCTAGAAAGCAAACCATTAATCGATAGGTATCTATTAATCGCATTGATAAGGGTATTGATTAGATAAAGCATCTTAACCCTTTCGCTATTTTTTATATCAGATACGACAAGTTCGTTTTCTGAGCATTGAAGCAAGAAGCTTTTTGCATTTACATACGGGAACATCGCATTCTTCAATTGGGAGAATATCAAAGGCTCGATTGGTTTATCTTTATCAAGTATCTTCTTGTATTGGAATCTAAAGCAGGCAGTGAATCCTCTACGTTTATTCGCAGGGAAAGCAGTCGATAAATCCTTTATAGTAGAAAGCCCATATTTAGAAACATTATAAGTGGAATTCTTTGAAGTATGCATGTATTTAAGCAAATATGACTGCATATGGATTACTTGCTTCTTCTGGTCAACGCTTTCAACTTGTAGCAATGAGAAATATTGTTTCTTTGAACCGCTTATCTGAACATCGGTCTCTAAATAATCTGGAGCCTCGGTTGAAGAATCAACAAGGGCATTAACCCAATCGATTACACGTCTTTGCTCATTGCTAGGGAATTGGGAATAGAATTCACCCAAAGAACAATTCCTAACATTGCTTAAACTAGACGAATTAAAGAAACGGACGGAATTATTAGCAACGTCAATTATAAAAATACGGACGGAATTAGATTGCTCAGCAAGCAATTTCTTATATTTTTCGTTCTTCTTTTCAGTTATGAAAAAAGATGCGCAGACAGCGATAATGGTAATGGTAACTAATCCAACACATAAGACTAGTTCCCAGTTATTTTTTATAAACGCTAACATCTTTTCAATCATAGCAAATGGAAGTTTACCACAAAATTAGGCAAAATAATAAACATCCTCTTTTGAGGATGAGGCATATTATTCTTATTTTTGGCAAAAAATAGAAAAATAAGCGACCCGTGTATCAATATTCTTCAATTTTTGTTAATTTTAGATTTTTTAACAATTGTTAGAGTTTTTAAGTAGTGATAATATACTCCTTGCCGCGGAGAAGTACCCAAGCGGTTGAAGGGGTTAGTTTCGAAAACTAATAGTGGGGCCTTGCTCCAGCCGGGGTTCAAATCCCCGCTTCTCCGCCATTAGTGATGAAATATCCCCCAAAATTTTGCCCAATCGGGTAGAATGAAATGGAGGATTTTT
>DAVZIW010000120.1:0-4539 GCA_052273085.1 Candidatus Alloenteromonas sp. | reverse complement strand
TATACCATTCGTCATTAGATAAAGGTATATGGAATACATTTATTCCTTTATTGAAAGAAAATTTCTTTTGAAGGTTTTTAGTGAATTCATCCTTGTATTTTATTCCTAAGTAGCAATTGAAATAAAAACCTTCTTTATTCCTTAAATAACCAAAGTTAGGATTTCCCATGTATATGTAATAGTTAGAAACAATGCATTCGTTTCCGTCATTTTTATAAAAAGAGGCATTTTTGTATTTTAAATAGGTCGCATCAAAAAGGAATTCGAATGGTTTTACTAGGTTATAGGTAAAGCAAATCCCGATATCATCTAAATCAATAGATATTTCCCCAAGGCAATCTTCCCCATCTTCGTCTGAATAAATAGAGATAGATTCTCCATAAAGCAAATGCCGAACCGAAGGGATTCCTCCTTGTGTTTTAGGAAAAACAAAGCCACATGAAGAAAGAATAAATGTAAGAAATAGGCTAGATGTTATCTTTGATTTAAATCCCATAAGCCCCCCCTTCAATGAGCTCTTTAGCTAATTAGATTATAGCAACCAAAAAATATATAGCCACTTCTATCGATATTTATAGGCTTAAAAGAATCATTCATATTCCCATTGACGGATGGTGAGTTTAGAAATATTGAAATTGAATTCCTGGTTATTTTTATATGGGGCTTGGTTAAGCCTGAATTCAAAATAAGACACATTATCAGCTGGGGTAATATAAATCTTTACTTCCCCATTATTTAATATGGTCGAACAGTATTTATCTCCAAAATAAGTATCGGTTTTAATTAGTTCAGCTGCTTTCGAAAATGAATAAATTGTGAATAATGGCTTATCTTTCTTTGGGTTTTTACCCTGTGTTCCATGACTAGCGGATACTTTAAATCTGAATTCGATTTTCTTATTGCTAACTAAGCAAGGGGATTGGATGCCTACTTGGCTTTTGCCGTTATAATGTTTATCGAAATAATCCATCTTCAAGCCATTAACATCAGGATTATCTCCGTTATCTTCATATTTTTTTGGGCCTGGCTTATCATATTTCGAGTTTCCGTAAATTAAAGAAAACCCTCCTCCAATTGGAGAAGAATAGGAATATTCACTCGTATCAAATGTATAGTATTGGCCGCTATAATCGAATGGATCATTATAATTAGATGGAACATCAATTCGTTTCGATCCATCTGGATTATTCCCGCTTACTTCAGGGATATTATCTATCTCTGAGTTAGAAGAAGATTGGCTGCTAGAACTAGAAAAGCTTGAACTTATTGAAGATTCTTGACTACTTGAACTAGAACTAGATTCTTCGCTAGTTGAAATAGATTTGCTAGAAGTAAGACTACTTTCAGTTAATTCAATTTCTGAAGTAGATGTATTTAGCAATGAACTATCATTAGAAGAAAGTTCACTTGAAGTTAACTTGCTACTAGAACTACTTAATTCTTCATTACAAGACGCTAATAATAAAGATAGCAATATTAAGGAGAATGATTTTTTATTCATTTATTAATTCACCTGCTAAATCATAAGTAAAAGCAGATGTAATCTTAACTTTTACTATATCCCCTTCTTTTAAATCCCTATCGGATTTGAAATAAATATTCCCATCAATTTCATCTGGGGCATTCCAAGTTGACCTAAGCATATAAGTTCCATCGCTTAACCTAGAAGAAATGACGATGCCTTCGAAAGTTTTGCCAACTTGTGATAAAGCTTTTCTAAATGAAATGACTTGCTGCAATTTCATTAATTCGTCTTTTCTTTTCTTTTTGATGGATTCTTTTATTTGGTTTGGATAAGAATAAGATGCAGTTCCTTCTTCTCTAGAATAGGTAAAGCAACCCATATGGTCGAATTCGACTTCGTTTAGGAATTCTTTTGTTTCTTCAAGATCTTCTTCATTTTCCCCAGGGAAACCTGCGATTAATGTTGTTCTTAATATAGCATCAGGACAAATTTCCTTGATATCTTTGAATAACTGCCTCATTTGGGTCATATCCCCGTGTCTATTCATTAATTTAAGAAGATGATCTGAAGCACATTGGACAGGTATATCAAAATAATGGGCAATTTGCTTACTTGAGGCGATGTGTTTTATTAATTCAAGGCTAATCTCGCTTGGATAAAGGTAAAGTAACCTAATCGAATAGAAACCAACTTCTTCTAAAGCCTTTAATAAATCGACTATATCAGGCTTTTTGGAAGGAAAATCAATCCCATAAATTGTTGTATCTTGGCTAATCAAGGAGATTTCTTTTACTCCTTTTTGCTTTAATAATTTAGCCTCTTCAATTACTTCTTCAAATTGACGAGACTTGAATCTACCCCTGATATAAGGAATCGCACAGAAGGAACAGAAATTATCGCATCCTTCAGAAATCCTTAGATATGCTGAATAAGAAGATGAAGATAAGACTCTCCTAAAAGAAGAAAATGGAAGGATATCATTGATTCCAGTTACTTCGATTATTTTTTCTTTTAAATTCGAATAAGAAGAAATTGGTATAAAGGCATCGACTTCTGGAAGTTCTTTCTTTAATTCCCCTTCATAACGTTCAACTAAACATCCCACTACAATAAGTTTTGCATCATATTTAGCCATCTCAAGTATCGTGTTTATCGATTCTTTTTTGGCACTAGAGATGAAACCGCATGTATTGACGATTATAAAATCCGCTTCTTTTGGGGAAGAAGTTATTTCAAAGCTAGGAGTATCAAACATCCCTAATATCGATTCAGAATCGATTAGGTTTTTCGCACATCCAAGCGAGACGATGCCGACTTTCTTCATTATCTATTATCCTTCTTTAGTTCTTCTTTATATTCTTTTAAAGCCTCGAATAGGTCTTTGTTATCTTTTAATTTATAAGTCCAGTTACGGTCATCGACAATTCCTGGGACATTGATTCGAGAATAGCTATCTTCATTAAGTAAATCTTGCGCCATCAAAAGGACATATTTAGCGTCTTTCCTTAAGGCAAATTTGATTAAAGAAGAAACATAATTAACTCTATCTAGACCCATATTAGCTAAGGCATCTAGCCATCTATTTCTTTCATATTCATCTAAAGAAGCTACATAAGAATATGTCGTATCGTTATCATGTGTCCCTAGATAGACAACTGAATTATACGTATTGTATCCACTCTTATTTTCAAGCACATCATCATGGAAAGTAAATTGGATAACATTCATTCCAGGGAGGTTATAATGGTCGCGTAATACTAATACTTCATTACGTAAATCACCTAAATCCTCGGCTATTATTTCTATATCTGGATAAGAAGCGAATAATTTATCAAAGAATTCATATCCAGGTGCTTCAATCCAATTTCCTTCTACGGCAGTTGGGCAACTTGAAGGAATCTTCCAATAGGTATCAAAAGCACGGAAATGATCTAGACGGATAATGTCATATAATTTGGCATTCAAGGCAATACGGTTAATTAAGAAAGAGAATCCATTTCCCTTGAATTTATCCCAGTTATAGATAGGATTGCCCCATCTTTGGCCAGTCGCAGAGAAATAATCTGGTGGTACCCCTGCTATAAAGCTAGGTTGCTTCGTAAGAGGATCTAATAGGAATGAATCTTGATCACTCCAGACATCGCAAGAATCAAATCCAACATAGAAAGGTATATCCCCAATAATACGAATTCCGTTAGAAAGGGCGTATTCATGAAGGGAATTCCACTGACTATATAATTTCATCTGTAGCCAGATATGGAAATTTACCATTCCCTTTTCTTTATTATTTAGATTATATGGATTAGAAACATAATCCTGTTTCCTTTTTTCCCAGTGATCCCAGCTTCTATTATCTTCATCTTTAAAAGTAGCAAAGACGGCATAATCAGCAACCCACGGATTATCTTTTTTGAATTCATCCATTGCCTTCTTGGCTCTATTTTTATCTTTTAGATAGGCTTTATAGGCGTATTCACGTTTTATTTCCCTAGTCTTTTCGTAGGAGACTTTATCGCTAATAGGAGCTTTTTTAGGTAAAGAAGATAATAATCCTTCTTTCTTTAAAGTCTCTAAATCTAGATATAATTCATCTAAGGCAAAAGAAGAAAATGGTTGGTAAGGAGAATGTCCAAACCCTAATGGATTTAAAGGCAAAATCTGCCATAACTTGAATCCATTTTTCTTTAAATTGTCAATTAGGGAATAACAGTCTTTCCCAAAATCCCCAATCCCATAATTACCCTTTAAGGCCGAAACTGGCAACAATAATCCTGCTTGTCTAATTTTTTCCATTCTAAAAACACCTTTCTAGAAACTCTTATATTTTATATAAGAAAGAAGAACAATTAAACTATATTAATTATAAAAACTAACAATTTCTTTCAATTTTTCTCATCTTATATTTCATTTTTATCCATTCTATATCTAGTTTCATCCTTCTACTTTCAAAAGGAAGTGCTAGTAATGGACCTAATAATAAGGTTCCGATTGCATATGGAATAAATAAATATAAGACAGGAGTAAATTTAAGCACCCCATCTACATAATAAGTCTGTAGATATGGGATTAACATT
>DAVZIW010000119.1:0-4546 GCA_052273085.1 Candidatus Alloenteromonas sp. | reverse complement strand
AATATTTTTTTATACAAATACAATGAAAATGTTATATAATTTCCTTGGAGGAAAAATATGGACAACAAAGACTATACCAATGAATATGAGCAAAAATTAAAACAAGAGCCTTTCTTGAATAATAAAAATAAAGGTAATTACAGTCTATATAAAAAGATATGTAAAGATCCTTTTGATTTAAAAAAGGGCAAAAAGATAGCTACTATATTTTTATTCATATCTATAGTTTTACTTATCGTTCCCATGACCTTGATGATAATTTTAATAATAAATTCTAGAGACATGGGATTTGAGCTATATTTCCCTGGATTTATGATTACTCTTGCAATATCTATCTTCTTCCTCCAATTTACACTTCTTGTTATCACCCAATATAGGAGAATAAGCAAATTCAAAAAAGAAAAGAATATAAATAACAATAATAATATAAATAACAATAATATAGATTCTAATGATGGGCATGTATTTGAAACTGAAAGCGATAACCACCGTTTCTATGCCCCAAGTTTTGATTCTAGCGATAGATTTATAAATAAAGGTACGACAAAAGAAGAGAATCTCTCTAAAAGCGAAATCTCGACAAAAGTATGTCTAAAATGCGGATATATAAATCCTAAAGATGCTAAATATTGTTCCCAATGCGGGAATGAATTTAAATCCTAATTATCCTTTAGGGGTTTTAAAGGAACATAAGTCTTTATTAGACAAAGACAAAGGTCTTTTAATTCAAAGCTAGAGGAAGGGAAAATATATCCTTCCCCTTCTCCATCTTCTTTATCCATAATCTCAAAATCCTCGGCTATATCGAGGGTTTTTTTAAATGGTTCACATGTAAGTGAATCCGAAAGTATCACATCTGCCTTAATAATTACATTCGCCCTTAAATAATCATCTGCATCACGGTAAAAATAACCATTGATATTAGAAGAAGTCACTTCTAATAAAGGATAAAGCTTCTTGCATTCTTCTTTTGAATAGGAAAAATCTTCATCGAATTCAAGATCTTTATTTATTAAGACACTAGATTTAAAGATAATCATTTCCTAATCTCGCAATGTAACTTGGCAAGGGCATCGATTACTTTAGCAATTGCTAAATTAGCCTCTTCATCAGTAAGGGTCTTGTTTTGGTCAAGCAAGGTAATCCTTATGGCCATTGATTTTTGTCCTCTTAATAAAGATGCACCTTCATAAATATCGAAAGCTTCGACATTTTTAATTAATGATGATGACTTGCCTACTTCCTTTTTAATCATGGCCAAACTAGTTTCTTTTGGACAAAGGAAGGCTAAATCCCTTGTAACGAACGGGAATTTATTTGGGATAATGGCTTTTGGAGCACTGGATTTAACACTTAACAAGGCAGTTAAATCTAGTTCAAGTACAACTGCATTCTTTAAGCCATATTCTTTTAATCTATTTGGATGCAATTCGCCTAGGACCCCGACTAATTTATTATCAATCCTAACTGAAGCACTCTTTCCAGGATGGAGTTCTTCTAGAGTGGATTCATATCTAAGGAAATTAATTCTATTTGGAGTGATATTCAAATAATCCAATATTCCTTCTAATATTCCCTTACCATCAAAGAAATCATAAGGTTTAGCTTCTAATAATCCTCTATTTAATTTATTCCCGCTTAAAAGTATTCCTAAGTGGGTTCCTTTATATTTAGGAGTATCAATATCAGAAACTTCAAAGACACCAAGATCCTTATTTTGTCTAGAAGC
This sequence comes from Candidatus Alloenteromonas sp., assembly GCA_052273085.1. GTDB lineage: Bacteria > Bacillota_I > Bacilli_A > RFN20 > CAG-826 > Alloenteromonas. The sequence goes on along the minus strand of DAVZIW010000119.1, from coordinate 2,817 downwards.
GTTATAGACAACAGTCTCGATCAAAGATAAAGTAAGTCCTTTTCTAACTACACTTCTATCTTCGCTCATTGGATTAGAAAGAATATAGGCTTCTTCATTATGGAAGAAATTGAATTTATCCTTATTTTTCTTGCTAATTAATGTATAAGTTAAGACTTCATCTAATCCTAATGCAGTTAGGTAACGTCTTATATGTCTTTTCTTTTCTTGGTTTAGAGTCAAACCAGTTAATGATAATTTAGTCGTAGGCAAAGTAGAAACGACATTCTCATAACCTAATATACGGATGACTTCTTCGCTTAAATCGGCCTTTGTATCGATATCTAATCTATATAAAGGCACTAAGAAAGTAAGCTTGTTATCCTTATCTTCTTTTAATTTGAAATAATCTCTTTCTAAGGTTTTTATGATTACTTCCTTACCAAAAGAAGTACCTAATCTAGAATCAATATAATTTGCATCAAGGCTAATCTCATCTTGTTTAGTCTTTATTGAACCATAGCTATTTAAAATAGAGATAGAAGAAGCTTCTCCTAATTCCTTTAGGTAATATAAGCAGGCATCGATAGCCTTCTTTTGATATGAAGAAGATATTCCTTTTACAAAACGGAGACTAGAATCGCTAGAAAGTCCGATTCTAGAAGAAGTATGACGGATTGGGGCACCTTTAAAATAGGCAGCCTCAATAACAATATTCTTGCTAGATTCATCCACCATGCATTCTTTTGAAGTCATAATACCAGCTAGACACATGACTTCATTTTCATTTGTAACACATAAATCACCTTTTTGGAGTTTATATGTATTATCATCCATGGCAACAAAATCGCCTTCGATATCTTCTTTTACAATCAAGGATTTAGAATGGAGTTTATCTAAATCATACATATTGATCGGTTGACCTGTAATAAGCATGACTAGATTGCCAATATCGACAACATTATTAATCGACCTAATCCCGCATCCATTTAATAAGGATACAAGCCAAGTTGGGGATGGTTTTGTCTTGACGTTTCTAGCAATCCCGCCATAGAAAATCGAGCAATTTGGAGTTTCTGAACCTAAAACAAAATCATTATCGATATCTTTGACTTCAGGATATTCTTCGATATTTACTTTTCTTTCAAATAGACACCCAACTTCTAAAGCAACATTAGATAAAGAATATAGATCTGGACGGTTTGGTAAGATTGAAATATCTAAAATCGCATCATCTAGACCTAAATAACCTAAAACATCTTCATTACCAGGAATAGCATCAGAAGGTAATTCTTCAATCCCGCTAGTTTGCTTTTCGTTAAGATACTTGCTATCTACCCCAAGCTCAAGCAAGGAACAGCACATTCCATCGCTAAAAACACCCCTGATGGTAGATTCTTTTATTTCGATTTGGGGTAACTTAGCCCCTACTCTAGCTACTATTACTTTTAATCCAACTCTGGCATTTGGGGCACCGCAAACTATTTGATGGGTCCCATATTTATCGCCTTCATATACTTCTAATATATGTAGATGGTCGCTATCTGGATGAGGGACGCAGGATTTAATCTCACCAATAACTAGATTAGTCCCGGAGGCAAGATAATCAATCCCTTCTACTTCAGCCCCGGCAAAAGTCAATTTGGAGGCAACTTCATTAACGTCGATATCACCTAAATCGGCATGTTTTCTTAAATATGAAAATGGTACTTTCATTGTTTTACTCCTTATTTACCCTTGAATGGGGAGAGGAAACGGACATCATTTTGATAGAATCTCCTGATATCATCGATTCCATATCTTAACATGGCAACACGTTCAACCCCGACTCCGAAAGCAAATCCAGACCAGACTTCAGGGTCATATCCACACATTTCCAAGACTTTTGGATTAACCATCCCTGCACCTAGAATCTCAATCCATCCCGTATTCTTGCATAAGGCACAACCTTTGCCGTTGCAAGAGAAACAAGATACATCAACTTCAACACTAGGTTCGGTAAATGGGAAATAGGATGAACGTAATCTGATTTGCCTTTTTTCTCCAAACATTTTCTTCGCGAATAATTCTAATGTAGCTTTTAAATTGGCAATTGAGATATTTTTATCAACAACTAATCCTTCAATTTGGGCAAATTGATGGGAATGAGTCATGTCATCATCATCTCTTCTATAGGCTTTGCCTGGGCAAATAATCTTAATTGGGGTCTTTTCTACTTTTTCTTTCATCGTATGGGCTTGGGCGGCACTTGTCTGGGTCCTAAGCAATAAAGACGAATCGAAATAGAAAGTGTCTTGCATATCTCTAGCAGGGTGATCAGCAGGGACATTCAATAATTCGAAATTATATTCATCGGTCTCGACGTCTCTTCCTTCTTTTACTTCATATCCCATATCGAGGAATATATCGGTAACTTCATCAATAATTAGATAATATGGATTAGTCCTACCTGGAGTAACCCCTCTTCCAGGAAGAGAAATATCTATTGTTTCTTCTGCTAGTTTCTTATTTAGAGCCAACTTTTCAAAATAGGCCTTCTTTTCTTCATAAGCTGCATTTAGTTCATTCTTTATTGCATTTACTTTCATTCCAAAAGCAGCTTTATTTTCTTTTGATATTTCCTTCATATATCCCATCAAAGAGGATACTTTCCCCTTCTTTGATAGGTATTTAGCAAAAAATGTATCTAGTGTAGATGAATCAGAACAACTATCTAATTCGTTTTTGCCATCACTTAAGACTAAATCCAAATCTTCCATTCTTTTCTCCTAAAAATAAAAAAAGGCATCTATTTAGGAACGATAATTACCGTGGTGCCATCCTTATTCCTATCTATAT
>DAVZIW010000118.1:0-4579 GCA_052273085.1 Candidatus Alloenteromonas sp. | reverse complement strand
GAAGCATTTATTACTCTTTCTTATATATTAAGAAGGATGAATAGGACTGTTTCTAAATTAATAGTAAATAAAGAAAATATCCAAAAGAATATCGATTTGACTTATGGGATTATCTATTCCCAAAGGGTATTGACTGCTTTAGTTGAGAAAGGATTAAGTAGAGAAAAATCTTATGACTTAGTCCAATCTTTAGCCTTAGAATCCTACAACAATAAAACTGAATTCAAGGAAATATTAAAGAATAATAAAGAAATAATGGATATATTTAGCCTAGATGAAATAGAAGAATTATTTGATCCTAAATTCTATTTTAGGAACATTGATTATATCTATTCCAGATGCAAGATATAAAGAAAAGGCAGGAACAAATAAGCCTGCCTTTTTTGTTTGTTTAGATAATTAGTTCAACTTCTTTTCAATAGAAGCGAATAAATCCCCGATAGTCTTGAAATTTGATAATTCCTCGGTATCGAATTGGATATCAAACTTTTCTTCTAATTCAAGGCACATCTCTACTACATCAAGAGAATCTAATCCAAGATCCTTTAATGATTTAGTTTCATCTAATTGTTTTAAATTTAAGCGTTCCTTGAACATTTGACGGATTTCGTCCATTTTTTCTTTAGCCATTTGTTTACCTCGCGTAAACATTATAAGAATTATTTAGAATAAATAAAACTAGAAAAAATCGGAGGATAAACTCTCTTGCCCTCCGATTCCTTCTTAGGCTTCCATAGAAGCGACTAAAGAAACTTCTTCATTAGCTTTCTCGCTAATTTTATTGCTTGTGTCTTTGAATGTTGTAAACAAGACGGTTCCAACGATGGAAAATACGAGTAATACCATCATCATTCCAAGCAATTGTCCTTTGATTTCTGACATAATTTCACCTCCTTCCTAGATATTCGATTCATAGTAGCCAACGACTGTCGTCCTTTTTAAAGAGATTTCAATCGTATTTTTTGAAATTATTAGGGGCTTATACGATTTATTTAGACTAAATTCGAGCACATCCCCAATCCTAAATGAACTAGAAGCAGGCACGAGTAATGTTGCCCCTGCATCTTTTGCTAATTTATTTGTTTCTTCTGATATATATCCTTCATAGCTAATCCTATAGGCAATAGTTAGAGACAATGAATCTAGCGAAGAATGTATCAATGAAATGCAAAACAAGTCACCTGCCATAAGAAGAACCATCATCATAAAGACGCTAGAAAGAAGTAATCCAAGTTTATAACCCATCCATTATTCCTCCCATGATTGTAACTAGGCATAAAGCAAGCATTACCATTGTTACCCCACTTCCTAATAAAGGGAGAAATGATAAAGAAGATAGCTTTTCTAGTTTCCTAGTCTTTAATGAATCATATTCATCGTCTCTTAATTTGGAGAAGATGTATTTAAATTGGGAGATATAGGCACCTCCGCTACCTTCATCTACCATCTCGAATATGGCAATCATTACTTCTTTTATCTTAGACAAAGCAAAGCTAGAGGCAAAATTAACATAAGGGGCAACGCTTTTATCTCCTTCTATTTCTGATAATAATTTTTCTAACCTAGATTTAACTCTAGGGGAAGCATATTCTTTTACTTCCTTTAATGATTGATAGACATTATATCCATCTTCGATATAGATAGAAAAGAAAGTAAAGATCCTTATGAATTCATCTATGTCTTCTTCATTCATCTTCCTTTTATTTCTATCTAATTTCATATAGGAATATAAAAGGAAGGCCATTAACAGTAAAACTGGGATGACTAGGAAGAAAGATAATCCATAAAATAGATATATAGCCACTTCTAACCCGGCTGAAGTCAAACTAACTAAGGTAATGAAAAGGATTTCGATTTTATAATTCAATCCTGCTTCTATATATTTTTGCTTTAGACTCTTCTTCATTTAGCTTTCCTCCTAGAGAGGACTCCTTTTAAAGGAATATTTGTATAAACAAGTACATAAACTAGAATCGAAACTAGCATTAACCCATAAAATAGATAAATGCAGCCAAGAAAAGTAATCGTGTCTTTTATAAATGAATAGAAAGAGGATAAACCAATTCTAAGGAATAATAGAATTACAAGTGACATACCCCATAAAAGAGCGAATTGATAGGCATTTCTAGCCCCATTTTTCTTGAAATGATTATCATTTTCTTCAATTCGGTTTGCTTCTGCTAATAAATCGCCGCATAGATAAAGAGGATCTCCTCCCTGAACTTGGTAAATAGAGATAATAGAAAGGAACATTGGATATAATTCAGGGCCGAAATAGGAAGATAAATAAGATAAACGTTCTTCTATTTCTAATGATGAAATCGAATCTATTACTTTCTTGAAATCCTTATCGACATTAGAAGTTGCTATTTCAAATGATGATTCTAAAGACTGTGTGACTGAAAGCGAGATTATAAAAGAATTTACAAAACTAGAGCATTCCTTCCTTCTTTTTAGTTTCCTAGAAAAATTAGATAGTAAGGGAGAGCATCCTCCAACTAGAAACAAAATCGAAGAAAGAAGAACTATTCCCCCACTAATTAAGGAAGAAGAAATGAAATAGGCACTTGCACCAAATATCAAGGAAAGGAAAAAGAAATAAATATAACTAGGCTTCATTTTCGTCATTCCTTTCATAAACTATTTCAACAGTTTTCTTTTTCTCGTTTGGTCTAGCAATTGCGTCGATAAATCGCCTTACCTGGCCATCAATTAATTCTCTTTTGACATAGACAAACAAAGAGAAATGATGGTAGATATCTCCTAAAAGATCATCATATTCGAGTTTCTTTTCTCCCATCATTGCCATTCTTGCCATTCTATAAGGCATGGCTTTTATATCTTTGGCGTGCATTGTAGTTATTATCGGATGTCCTGACATGACACAATTTATGGCATCTAGCATTTCTTCTCCTCTAGATTCTGCTAGAACTAGATAATCCGGGTTATTACGCAAAGCATTCTTGATCAAGCTTGCATAACTTGCTTTCTTATTTCTTTCATCTACTACCCAGCTAGTCAAATCAAGATTATCATCAGCCCTAACCATTTCTAATTCTTCAACATTATCGATAACAATGACTCTACTAGAAGGCTCTAATCTCATTAATAGATATTTTTGTAGTTCGGTCTTACCAGCCCCAGTCTCCCCTCCTATTACTATCGATTGCTTATTCTTTATAGCCTTTAACAATATCCTTTTGCTATTTCCTCCAAAAAAGGAGTCATCATTTTCTAGTACGCTTCCTTCATAAGCGATACGAATGGAAAATGAATATGATTTCTTATTCCTGACTCTAGTTAAAGAAAGAAAAGTCGCATTAATCCTATATCTAGAAAAAGAGACATCTAATATAGGATCTAGAAAGGAGAATTGTTTCTCTGAATAATTAGCAATTTGCCTTAAAAACGATGCTACTTGAGACGGAGTTACATCGATTTCAGATTTCCTTCTCCCATATTTATTGCTTTGGTAAAAGATATATTCCCCATTATAAGAAATATCTGTTATCCCTTCTTTTTCTAATAAAGGAGAGATAAAAGATGTTTCTAGGAATTCCTTTAATTTTTCATCATTATCCATCAATAATTCCTCCTTATAATAAAAGATGCGTTTTTAGAAAAACTAACTAGGGGGTTATCTTCTAAAGTGATTTTTACACTCGCATAATTTGGATATTTAAATCCTAGTCTATTGGGTTTAAGGGTATTCTTGAATGTATATTCCAATGAATATGTAATCGTATATCCTTTTAATTCCTTTAGAAGGTAATCTGAAACCGCATCTTTAAATAACTGCCTATCAAAATATGGGGTTATGTTTTTGCCGTTTTCATCAAAATAGATAACCGCGGATTCAACTACTCCTTTATATAGACCTAGGTAAGCCCTATTTATCCCATTTAGGAAATAAGATTGACGGAACATGGCCAAAAAAAGAACTAACCCAAACCCCGAAATAATCATGTTCATCATATCTTTAACCTAAAACGACGCAATAAGAGCTACTTTGGCAGGGACCAAAATTAATCTTATCCTTAAAATTCAAATTAGTTTTATAGACGAACGAATCGTTATATGGGGATAAGGAAACAAATCTCATCTCTACTTCATATGGATCTTTATCTTTTCCATAATCAAAAGGGAACAATATGTCTCTAGTTTCATTCGTATATATTGAATTCTTACTATATGACATCTTTAATGTCTTCTTGTCAAAATAATAAGGTTCTTTGGTTTTGAAACCATATTTAAGATATCCATCAACCTTATTTATGTAATACATCTCTAGCTTTATGACTCTTCTTAGACTAGATCCGCTTCCTACTTTGCTACCGATTGAGAAGTCACCTAGGTTATTCCTAATGATGAATGTAGATGATCCTGAAATAGGTTCATCGTTAAAGACAGGATTTTGGTAATACAAGAATACATTAGACAAATTTAGACAACGTGAATCCCCATTGTTTCCTAAAGAAGAAATGGAAAATTTATATTTGCTACTTCCAATTACATTTGAGCTTACTTCATGTCTAAGTTCTTCTCGCTTGGTGTCATATAGCTTTCCATCAACTACGTT
>DAVZIW010000117.1:0-4587 GCA_052273085.1 Candidatus Alloenteromonas sp. | reverse complement strand
TTTTCATCGGAATTACCTCCACTTAATAATGTAGCTCCTAGGCTATCGAGCCTATTTTTAAGCGAATAGTCATAAACTTTCCCATCTAGAGTAACCTTAATTCCCCCGATAAGAGAATAATCAATGATATTCTTGAGCTTTACTTTCTTGTATTTATCTTCAAAAGAAGATTCTATTTTCTCTAAGTCGACTTTATCTAATGGGAATCTAGAGAATACAATTCCCCTAGTAATGCCTAAAGAAGCATCTGAATAGGAATGGAATAATTCGACTATCTTAGAATAGTCATCATATCCATGGTATTTAGCAATTAGGCAAAGAAAAGGAACTAGATTAGGGATGTTCCAAGATGAAAAAGTCTTCATAATTACTTCCTTCTTGTTTTCATAAGAAACATCGTAACTAAGCAAAAACTTCTTGAATTCAGGCACTTTTTCTAATAAAAGCGAAACTTCATCCAATGCATTATCTACACTTTTTAGATTCTCTTTTTTAGTAAGAGAATATAAAGCGGAGGCAAACCCTACCCTAGTCGCGTCTTTCATTTATTCTCGCCTTTCATTTTCTTAACGAAATCATCAACAAATTTCTTGTCATCATCTTCGTTAACACTTCTTTCTAGTAATTTAGAAGAGGCTTGAAGGGTCAAATTAACGATTTCCTTGTTTGCTTCTACAATAGATTTTTCTTTGGCAAGGGCAATATCTTCATCCGCTTCTTTGCGTTTTCTTGCGATTTCATTATTAGCGTCTTCTATTGCCTTTGCTTTATAATTCTCGGCATCGACTTTCGCTAAAGATACAATACGTTTAGCCTCATCTTTGCCTTCCTGGATTAGTTCCTCTTTGCGATTGCTAGCGTTGATTGCTTCTTTCTTTTTAGCCTCGGCTTCCCTTAATTCATTATCGATATAATCATGTCTTTTCTTCATATAGGCCCTGACTGGCTTATAGGCAAAGAAGAACATGATTAATATAAGGATAATAAAGGCAGCAACTTGGATTACAAAATCATAGATGCCGTTAGGAAAAAGCTTTGCAGTAAAAGAATCCCTGTCAAATGGGGATGAAGGCACGGTAGAAGAATCTTCTAGTACTCTAGCAATATAGAGCAAAACTAAATTAGTCATTTTTATAATACGAATATAATCAATATGGCAACAATAAGGGCATAGATACCAGTAGATTCGTCAAGAGCAACAGCAAGAATCATGGTAGAACGCAATTGCTTTGACATTTCTGGATTTCTAACCATGCCGTCTATTGCATGGCAGCAAATTAAAGATTCACCGATAGCGGAGAATGTACCAAAGCAAACGGCAAGTCCGGCTCCGATTGCAATTAGCCCAGCTTGGCTAGCATCTGCTAGAACTGGCAAGATAGATTGTAATAGTCCCATAAATTACCTCCTATGGGTTAATTTCCCCCTCTGCTAGCTTGGGAATAGACACCCATTGCTTCTTCATCAGGCATTTCTTGCGAAATCCATACGGCATTTAAAGAAGCGAATACAAGAGTCTGGATAAAGCCAGAGAAGAGACTGAAATAAAGATTTAAGATGGCTAATGGAATAGGAGCAAGGAATACTTGTCCATAGCTACCCATAAAGCCAAATATAGCTAACGAGGCTTTTCTTAAAGCCCAGCTTAATATGCCTAAGACAACCGACCCCGAAAGGCAATTGCCAAACATACGCAACGAAGTAGATATGATTGGAGTCCACATTGTTACCAAATTGATTGGTAGCCAAATCTTAAGTGGCTCGATATAACGATGGAAATAACTCCATTTTTGATACCTAATCGCCGTAACGTGGATTAAAACAAACATTACCAAAGCCAAAGTAAACGGCATCAATAGATAATCAATAACAGAAGGGAATCCAGTCAAAAACCAAATAAAAGATATGAATAGATATGACGTCAAGCAGAAGAAATAAGCTGGCCAATTGCCAACATTTTCTCTTCCCATCGTATCTTTGGTCCAGTTGACTATTCTTTCCATGAATAGATCTACTAAAAGAAGTAATCCTTTAGGGGCTTTCTTTGGATCAGCTTTCCTAGCCAATATGCCTATAACAATAGAAAGAATGGCCAAAATAGCCATGATAGTTAAAGATGATATTACTGGTCCAGAAAGATGGAACTCAAAGAAATCAGGGCCAAAATATTGAGACATATTAGACATATCTAATGTAATCATGCCTATTTGACCTCCTTGATTTTCTTATTAGCAAAGAATCCAGTAACTCCTGTAACTACTCCTAGAGGAATCATTCCCCCGAAAGTAGTCCATAAATTAAGCCAATTGGAATTTAGCTTATAAGTATAATAACCTGCAAGTAAAAGAGCCCCACCTAATAAAATTAAACGGAGCAGGCCAAATAAGACGATGAAAGAAGTACCAAATTTCTTGTTTTGGGTACCTAAAAGGATGGCGTTGCTTCCATATACGATGCTTATATAGCAAACAATAGAAATCCCTCCACCTAAAATCCAGCCTAGAGGATAGCCTGGGTTGCCTAAAAAGAAGAAACAAGCAAAAGAAGCCATCCCGACTAGATAGACTGCAGCTAATGCAATCAAGGTAATTTTTTCAGCTTTTAATTCTTTAAATAGTCCCATAATGTTACGTAGTAAAGTTTAGATTTTTTAAAGAATTTGTTCAAGTGATTAGAAATAAAATTATACACAACGAATATATTGTCTAAACTAATCCCTAATCTTCTTGAAATGGGCGGCTTTGCAAATGCCGTCTTCATATTTAATATCGATCTCTCCCTTAATTAATGGAGTTAGGTATTCTTTGAATTTATCTGACATGCCAAATAATGAATCCATATAGTCAGCTGGTATGGTTTTTTCTTTATTGGCAACTTCTTTAACATCTACTAATTCATAACTGACTTTATATGGAGAAGAAGAAATGCGCTTAATGGCAACCATCTTCTCTGATTCTCCATTAATCGCGGCTAAAGCAGCATGGGCACCTACTTCAATTGCTTCTTCTTGGTCAACTTTTGACATTAATTGAGGATTGGCTCTTTGAGGCAAGGAAAGTTGGGTGGCCCTAGTTTTAAGTCCTAAGGTACGCTTAACAATCTTAGCTAATTCTTCGCAAGCTCCATCAAGTTGGACATGTCCGAATGAGTCCTTAGAGACATTAGATACATCTCTAGCAAAGACGACACCTTCACTTAAAGCAACGACGGCATTGCCATATTGTTCATATATCTCACGGATGTCTTTTAAGAAATTGAGCAAGTCGAAATTAGTTTCTGGAAGGTAGATTAAATCTGGTCTATATGGTTTTTTAAGCAAATCAACGCTAGCAGTAAGCCAGCCGGCATTTCTTCCCATCATCTCGATGATATAGACTTTTCCTTTTTTATAGCATCTAGCATCAAGGCAAACTGATTTGACGGTATTGATTACATATTTACAAGCTGATGCATATCCAGGGCAATGATCTGTTAAAGCCAAGTCATTATCGATTGTCTTAGGTACTCCAATTACTTTTATATCAACATTATTTTCCCTAAAAAAGGCGGCTAATTTAGAACAGGTATCCATCGAATCGTTCCCGCCATTTAGAAGGAGATAACCGCAATTATGCTTAACTAAAGTAGCCAATATCTTCTTATAGGCTTCATCATCAAAAGAAGAAGGAAGCTTATATCTAGAAGAACCCAATATGGCAGCTGGGGTTTGCTTTAATAATTCGATATCTTCATCATCTTCTTTTCCGATATCGATAATATCATCATCTAGAAGTCCTTCGATTCCGTGTAGGGAACCAAGTATCTTGGAAACTTCTTTATGCTTTTGGGCTTCTCTAATCGCCCCATAAAGACTTGAGTTGATGACGCTAGTAGGTCCGCCTGATTGTAGATAGATTAATGCTTTGCTCATAATTTATATATTTGTACCCTTTCTAAAGCCTTGTAAGCTATTTTTTCTGCTTCTAAATCTCCACTCCCGGAGCATGAAGACGCTATAAAGATATTGGAACTAGGAGAAGCTGACTTTGCTAGTATTGCATTAGAAAGGACGCAGATGGAAGTATCAATTCCACATAAAATGATGTCCTTATAATTTCCTTTTGCAATGTAATTAGCTAATTCTAGTGATCCAAAAGTCTCTTTTTCAAAAATAAGATGTCTAGAAGCAACCTCCTTTAATTTTCCATATATTTGCTCTCCCTTACTCCCTTTAATACAATGCAGGATAGGAAGATTTTTACCTTCAACCGTATCTAGATAATTATCGTTATGTAAATCTTTGGTAAAGACTACTTCAAAGCCTTCTTTTTCCTTTTTATCTATCAAATCTATGATTTTATCTTCAAGTTTAGAAGCACCTTCAAAGCCTAAAGACCCATTTACGAAATCGTTTTGGTAATCGATAACTACTAGCAATGACTTTTCCATTTCTAAGTATTATAAAGGAAGAAACCAATTTTGTGGAATACTTTCTAATTGAAATGTAAGGGCTTACATATTAAGATATCTAACTCAAAAGTTTAAACTGATGAGGAGGTAATTAACTATTAGAAATCAAGAAAAAAATTAATTTGCATAATGAAAACA
>DAVZIW010000116.1:0-4632 GCA_052273085.1 Candidatus Alloenteromonas sp. | reverse complement strand
CTTTCTTCCCAACGTTATTGAGCAAATATTCTATGTAGGACCTGGGTTCCAAGCCATTTTCGTAACCCAAATCAATCATTGTCAAAAGTATGCAGGCGGTTTTTGCGCCTTTCTCGTTTTTGCAAAACAAAAAGTTCTTGCGGCCCGGCCTATGACAAACTTCTTGGCCTGCCTCTCGGCTTCGTTGCTGTCAAAGTCGACATGGCCTTTGGCCAAGTATGTCCATTGTTCGCCGTTGAGGTTGTACCAGTAAGTTTTTGCCTTTGCCAATGGGGAGTTCTTTTCCGGGTTCAAGTTATCGAAGCACTTGTTCAGTTCATTAATCAGTCCCTGAAAATAAATGATTATTTTGTAAATAAAATAAGCGACATGTGCTAAAATCTTTTACATGAACGATAAATTAGACATTTATTTTAGCAAAGTATTTTGCCGCATGAGACATAAAACTCAACTCTTTAATGGTGCGGCAGATGATCATTATCACACTAGACTTCAACACACAATCGAGGTTGAAGAAATTGCTTTAAGAATGGCTAAGAAAATAATGGAAATAAAACCAGCGATTTCTTTGAATTTATCAAAAATATCTTCGATTGCGTTGCTTCATGATATTGGACACACGCCATTTGGTCATGCCGGCGAGAGAGCGCTTCACGAAATTGTTTCTGGTCAATGTCATAACGAATATAATTTGCCTAATTTCCAAGAGATGGGAGTAGCTATCGGTTTTAAGCATAATATCAATTCCGGTCTTCTTTACATTGAGAATACTAAATTTGACAAAGTTGATTATGATGTTTTAGACGGAATTGTTAGGCACACTAAATTATATTATAAAAATCAGCAAAACTTTGACTATGGATTCAAATATATATTTCATGAGCATGAAGAATACTATGACAATAAAGGGCCAAAAACTTTAGAAGGATTCATTGTTGCTTACGCTGATGAGATTGCTCAAATTTGCTCAGATTATTTAGATATTTGCTTAGATGCTCAATCCAACAAAGGAGATATATCATTTAAATGCAGGCCATATAATTGCTTATCCATTTTGTCTGGCGAAAAAAGAATAGAAGCTAAATCCGCATGCGATTATCTCGTTAATTTGTTTGCTAAGTGTTTTGATAAATCAAGTGATTTCAATAATTTCGAAAATAATGAATTTATAGATATTGTCGATGAATTCAATGGATACCGCGAAAAAGTTATTAGCAATAATCCTAGAATCAAAAAGTATGATGAAGAAAGCAAAACACTAATAAAGAAACTTTACACATATTATTTCAATAATCCATTTGAACTAACTCAGGATTTCTTTGATGACTTTGTTTACCGCGTTAAAAGAATTAGATATTTTATGCCTCGGGTTTATTACACTTATATTGAGCCATTATCAAATAATATGGATGAAGTTGTGGACTTGATTAGTCGATCAAAAGAACATATCATCACTAACGATAAATCATCAACCAATAGGACTGTTAAAGATTTCCAATCAATTTACAAGATGTTCATTAGAAGTCTTGCTATTCACATTTCTAAGATGACCGATGATTATGCCACTCACAAAGCCAAAAAAATTCTTGACAATGAGTAGGTGCTGGCTATAATTTAGGTATCAAAAGAGAAAGAGCTTAATTGTTCTACAAACGAATCTCAGCGATGAGATTTTTTTGTTTATATAGGGATAATGGCTGCTTAATAATTGTGGCAATTCATTGACACATCAATCTTTTAAAGCAACATATCAAGTCGATGTTTTGTTATTTTCCAAATCTGGGACATCTTTTTCGAGATGCGGGAACATTTCATTTTTCTTTTAAAAATCCTGATTTGCACATAGGTGATAAAGATCAGCCTTTTATGGGCTTTTTGCCCATCGAATCTCTGTATCTGATCACTTCATGAGTTGAAACCGCCATCTGCAGGAAGTCCTTCACCATCCCAGACAGGTTCCCCTTGTGGTTGTAGATAAAGCAGAAAAGGTTGCACCAGTCCTGCAGATCCTCTCTGAGGAAGCCACCGTGAGCCTTCATGAAGCGCTTGAACACGGCGTGTGCATGGTTGATCCGGTCCATGGGATTTATGGAATCGGGAAGTCCCTTTGTATCTCTGGTGTAATGGATTTCTCGGGTAAGGCCATAGGTCTTTTCCAGCACGGAGTGGCTCTTCTCGCCATCGTCGATCATAGTGGCACCCTTTTCCATATACCGTCCCAGGCCATCGAGGACCCGCGCCTTTGAAGGCTTTCCGACTCCGCAGAAGGCCATCACCGTCTCCTCGCCCACTGCCGTCAGGATGCAGCAGTTGTTTCTCGAGAGCCCGCGGAGAAGCTTTCCCTTGCCGTCCTTGACCATATCCTCCGGCATAATCTTGACATAGGTTTCGTCGACCTAGAAGACGTTCCCGAGCCTCAGGCCGGTCTGGTAGTCCCCGAGTACGGAGAATACCTTCTTCAGCTAGTATCTTCCCGTAGAATAGGCGTTTCTGTTGTCCAGAGATGTGTTCTTTAGGGACTGTAGCTGGAAGAGATGGATGAGGTATTCTATCTATTCCGACAGCGGGATCTTCTTCCGGTCGAAGACCGTACCCGTCAGCGGTTCAAACCTCTTTCCACAGCTCTGACATCGGTATCTCCGGATTCCGTTTGTGTTTTTCCCGTCCTTCGCGATATGGCGGGAGTGACATGCCGGGCATTCGCTGACATGGAGTCGGTTTATCATCTCGACCTCCCACGAAGACGCAAGCGGATGCTTTGCCAGATACCACTCGTCCATGGTGTGGAATATCATCTGATCGGACGGATCCTTGCTATCCTGAAGTTCCAAAAAAGCAGCCCTAAGCGTACTCGGGGCAAGGTGTTTGTCTTTTTTCTTTTTCATATGGCGGTTGTTGTTCCGGCGGTGGGGAGACAAGGCAACAACCGTCAAGTCATAGCCCTTGTCTCCCCACCGCCGAAAACTATAAAATTGTTGCCTCCTTAGCAGCGCCAAATATTATACCCAAACATGAAAAATATCACCTATGTGCAAATCAGGATTTTAATTTTAAAAATGCAAAAAATAATATCCCCCATTTAATAGCGATTTTTGGAGAGATGGCACTTACAGTCGATAAAGATGGCACGGCATATTGTGGGTTACAAACATTTCTTGAGAAAGGATTAGACGGCTTTGTCTTTCCATTGAAAATTAATTACTTATCGGATGCTTACCTCTGAAATCGTTTTGAAAATACTGTGTATTTATTAGCTCTTAAGTGCATGTTAAAAGTGCCACCTTCGCTTATTAATATTTAGTTTTGGCCGGAATTATATAATCATTTTGCAAAAGATGGTTTTCATCCTTGAATTTGGGATTTATTCAGTTTAAATGTCCACAAAAACAAAATCAGTAGACTAATAAGTAGACTAATAAGTAGACTAATCAGTAGACTGATTGATAGACTAATGAATGTGTCTTTAGACACTTTTGACAATAACGCTTCTTGTAACCAGTTTGTTAAAATGCCTTCTTTAATTAACGAAAAGTATCAATTTTAAATGTTTAATGGTCTTGTAACTGGCTAATTTGTCTTAATTAATGATTCTTTCGTTTACTGAACTTATTTTCACTGAACTTAAGTTCACTAACTATATCTTTGGATATTTATTATGCTTTAACCTATATTCATTTGGAGAACAATCGCTATATTTACGGAACACATTTGAAAAATGTCCTTGGGAAGAAAATCCTAGATAAGCCGCTATAGAAGAAATAGGTTTATCACTATATCTAAGTAACCTTTTACCTTCATTTATCTTTTCTTTTAATATGAAATCAGTAAGAGTCATCCCTGTCTCTTTTTTAAACTTAACCGCTAAATGAGTCCTAGATATATACATTGCCTTTGCTAATGCTTCTATATCAATAGGTTCACTTAAATGCTTCTGGACATAATTGGCTATATCAGTAGTTAACTTACTTGGATTCTTGCCTAATCTAATTTTCTCTACCCTGCTAACATAATCTAGAACCATATGGGATTGAAGGTTCTCAATTGATTCAACTGAATATAGTAATTCACATTTTTGTATATAGTCGTCAGATAAAGATAAAGAATCATTAATATCCATGCCCCCTCTAATGGCAGCCCTAGACACTAAAGTAGTAGTAACAATAAAAGTATTCTTTAATTGCCTTAAAGCATCACTAGATAATATCCCAGGCCTTAAAGCAGGGGCATTCTTTATCCATTCCAATAAAGCTGCTTTATCCCCGTGCTCTACAAAATTCAATATAGCTTGTTCTGATGTAATCGTATTATGTGGGGCTTCTTCATTTAATGGGTCTTCTATTTTCTTAACTTCATTAGAATTAATCTCATTTGATAACTTAACCTGCTCATCATCATAGATAGTAATATCTGCGATAGATAATTTCTCATTATTAAATACAAAATTAAGGGAACATAGTGTCTGGAGAACGCTATTAAGTGGTAAAGCAACTAGACTTTCCATCGAAGAAATAAAACTAGCCGTATCATCTTGGCTAACATTACATTCAAATGCTAATTCTTTTAAATCAGTCTCACTAGATTTTAGTTGCCTTGATGGACCTAGTATTATCTTGTATCTAGAAGAATTGACTA
>DAVZIW010000115.1:0-4647 GCA_052273085.1 Candidatus Alloenteromonas sp. | reverse complement strand
GTAGTTTTAAAAAAGGATAGTATGATAGTTGTATCGGGAATTTGCCACTCCCCCTTATGCGGGTAATTCCGCCGTAATCTAGCGTTAATAGTAAAAAAAGATGCACCTCCAAGGTGAAGAAGGATGGTACCGCGCGAAAGCGTTCCTTCATTGAGGGGTGTTTTATTTTTTGGAGAAAAGAGTATGAAAAAACTAACAGGAAGCCAAATTAGACAGACTTGGATCAAATTCTTTGAAAGCAAGGGACATAAATATATGAAAGGTGTCTCCTTGATTCCGCAAGGCGACAAATCGTTGCTTTGGGTAAATGCAGGTGTTACCGGATTAAAGAAATATTTCGATGGTAGCGAGATTCCGCCATGCAGAAGAATCGTTAATGTCCAAAAATCAATCCGTACAAATGATATAGAAAATGTCGGACATACCGCTAGACACCATACATTCTTTGAAATGCTTGGCAATTTCTCTATCGGTGATTATTTCAGAAAAGAAGTAATCGAGTGGGCTTATGAAATACTTACTTCCCCAAAATGGTTCGATTTGGATAAAGATAAGATTTATGTCACCTATAATCCAACAGATTTAGAGACATTTGAATTATGGCAAAAGCAAGGTATTGATAAATCTCATCTTATCCCATTAGAGGGAAATTATTGGCAAATTGGCGAAGGACCTTGCGGACCAAATACCGAAGTTTTCTTCGATAGAGGCGATAAATACGATCCTGAACATTTGGGTGATAAATTGCTTCGTGACGATTTAGAAAATGATAGATATATCGAGATTTGGGGAATTGTCTTCTCCCAATTTAACGCGGTTAATGGAGTCCCTAGAAGCCAATATAAAGAACTTCCATCCAAGAATATCGATACAGGTTCAGGACTAGAAAGATTAGCTTGCATCATGCAGGGTACCGAGACTAACTTCGAGACTGATTTGTTTACTCCAATAATCAAGGCAACTGAAGATATTTGCCATAAACCTTATGAAGGCGAATATCTAATGTCATATAGAGTTATAGCAGATCATGCTAGATGCCTTACTTTTGCTTTAAGCGATGGGGCTATATTCTCTAATGAAGGTAGGGGATATGTATTACGCCGTATCATTAGAAGGGCCATGAGATATGGACAAAAACTAGGCATTAATGAGCCTTTCATGTATAAACTTGTTGATGTCGTCGTTTCTTCTTATAAAGATTTCTACCCTGAATTAGAAGATAAGAAAGAAATGGTTGCCAAGCTAATAAAGGGTGAAGAAGAAAAATTCATCAAGACTTTATCTGAAGGCGAAGCTCTCCTATATAAATTTATCGAAGGAAAGAAAGAATTAGACGCTGAATCTAGTTTCAAATTATATGATACCTATGGATTCCCGATTGATTTAACTAAGGAAATCTGCCTTGAAAAGGGAGTTAAGGTTGATATTGATGGGTTTGATAAGCTCATGGAAGAACAAAAAGAAAGAGCAAGAAAGGCCAGGGGAGAGATTTCTTCTTTCCATAAGCAATCAAAAGACTTGCTCCAATTCAAGGAAGTTTCTACATTTAGTTATGAAAAAAATAGCCTAGAATCGAAAGTAAACGGCTTATTTAAGGATGGAGTCAAAGTTGATTCGTTTGCTGATGAAGGGGATGTTACATTTGTTGAAACTCCTTTCTATGCCGAATCTGGTGGACAAGTTAGCGATACAGGAATTATTTCCTCTTCTAACTTTGAAGCTAAAGTTGTTTCAGTTTCAAAAACCCCATCAGGAGCCCATTTACATCACATCAAAGTAATTAAAGGAAGTGTTGAAGTTGGTGATGAATTAACATTATCTATTGATGTAGATAGAAGGCATTTAATTGAAAGAAATCACTCCGCAACTCACTTATTACATGCTGCAATTTGTGAAATCTTAGGTGAACACGTTGACCAAAAAGGTTCTTATGTTGATGAAAATTATCTTCGTTTCGATTTTGCCTATAATGAGAAACTTGAAGAAAGCAAATTAAAGGAAATCGAAGCTTTAGTCAATTCAAAAATCGAAGAAGGAATCGAAGAAAAGACTCTTATCCTTCCTATAGAAGAGGCTAGCAAATTAGGCGCCGAAATGGAATTTGAGGAGAAATATGGAGATAAGGTTAGAGTTGTTACCTTCTCTTCTTTCTCAAAAGAATTCTGCGGTGGTACCCATGTTAAAAATACCGCTGATATCGGCTTGTTCGTTGTTGAAAGCGAAGGTGCTTCTAGTAGCGGAGTAAGGAGAATCCAGGCCTATACTTCTAAATCTGCCTTCTCTTATTTATTAGACAAGAAAGAATTACTAAGCAAAATTGAGACTTCTTTAGGCAATGTTGCTGATAAGGATATCGAAAACAAGGTTAATTCCTTACTTAACGATAACTCTTCATTAATGAAAGAAAATAATTCGTTAAAGGATAAATTATCTTCATTAAAGGCAAAAAGCTTTGATTCTAACTGGAGTGAAGTCAACGGAACCATGTTATTCACCAAGGTTATTGAAGGAGAAAGAAATGATTTATTGACTTTAGGCGATAATTTAAAGGGTAAATATCCAAATTATGTCATTGTCCTTGCTTCTTCAAGCAAGCCAAAGGGAGCCTTGGTAATATTTGCTAAAGGCAAAGTTGGTGCGAATAAAGTCATGAAGTCAATTGCCCCAATCCTAGCTGGAAACGGTGGAGGAAAAGATGAAATGGCTTCTGGTTCAGTTTCTGATTTATCTAGATTTGATGAAGCTATTTCTAAAGTTAAGGAGCTTATTAATGAATAAGGTTCTAGGACTTGATTTGGGCACTAGAACCCTAGGTATTGCTCTTTCTGATGTCTTGGGCATTGCACATGGTTATGAAGAATTTAGATTCCTAGAAGGGGCCTATAAGCAGGCGATCAAAAGAGTACTTGAAGTTTGCGAAAAAGAAAACGTAACCGAAATTGCACTTGGCTATCCTCTAAATATGGATGGAAGTGAAGGCGAAAAGGCTTTGTCTAGCAAAAGATTCAAGAATAGTTTGCTAGAAGCGAATCCAAATCTTAAAATTAGTTTGGTTGATGAAAGAATGACAACAATCATTGCAACAAAAAGATTACTTGAAGCCGATTTAAGTAGAAACAAAAGGCATAAGGTAATTGATAAGCAAGCTGCCGTTGTCATCCTTGAATCTTATTTACAAAGAAAGGAATTTGAAAACAATGCTTGAGCCAATTAATGACGACGATATCGTTATAACTGACGAAAATGGCAATGAACAATTATGTAAGATATTGTTCTATTTTCATAACGACAATAGAAATAAAGATTATTATTTCATCTTTAAACAAGAAGATCCTGATTCCATCATAGTTTTATCTAGTGAAGATGGGACTAGTTTCCAAGAATGTAGCGATGAAGAATTCGAGGAAGCACAGGAAGTATTTGATGCTTATAATGAAGATCCGAAGATACAACAGGCAAAGAATTAAAACTTATCTTGTTAGTAGTAATGGTAAATAATATAATTTGCTAGGCATAGAAGGAAGAAATATGGCAAACAAGAAAATAACACTTACAAAAGAAGCTAGAGAAGAATTAAACAAGGAATATCGTCATTTGATTGACGTTGAACGTCCTGATGTTATTGAAAAACTTCAATTAGCTAGATCTCAAGGCGACCTTTCTGAAAACGCTGACTATGATGCGGCTAGAGATAGGCAATCCCAAATCGAAGCTAGAATCACCGAATTAGAAAGAATTTTCCAAAATTCAATTGATGCTGATGAATCAGTTGTTTCTGATAAAGTCGGTATTGGCTCAATTGTTGAATTCAAGAATGTTTCTGATAATGAAGAGAATAAAATCAAGATCATTGGTAATATCGGTGCTGATCCAATGGCTGAAACTCCAACAGTCTCCAATGAATCCCCATTAGGAAGAGCTTTATTAGGACATACTGTCGGTGATAAGGTATCCATCACTTGCGAAGAACCTTACATTGTTGAAATTACTGGTATTTCTAAATAATTTTTGTACCCTTTTCCAACATTGACCTCCTACTTAATAGTAAGGAGGTTTTTTATTATGAAGACAATCATAATAATTGTATGTATGGCCATGGTAGGACTTGTGGCCTTTGGCTTTACTAGCAAGATAATGAACGGGGAGATTATTGATCAAGCCGTGACTTCATCTTTGAAGGCTAATATGATAACTTTAACTATTTCGGGAGAAGTAGTTAGGCCTGGCTCTTATATTTTGAAAGAAGGATCTACTTTGAATGATTTAGTTTTAGCGGCGTCCGGATTAACCGGGAATGCCGATTTGCTCGCATTTAATTTGGACTATGTATTAAAAGATAAGGAATATTATATTGCTCCAGTTTACGATAATAGCAATACATGTTCTGATAAACCGATAGAGAAAACCAATATTAATTTAGATGATGCTTCTACAATGCAAAAGATTGCAGGATTTTCAAAGACTGTTTCAGAAGCAATTGTAGCCTATAGAAGTGCAAACCCTTTCAAAGCAATCGAAGAGATAAAGGATGTTACAGGAATTGGTCCTGCAACATATACTTCTACTAGGAACAAAATTACCATCCGCTCCAGTGGGGTTTGATATTATGAAAGCCCTGTTCCTGCTTCTTGGGCTTTCATGTGGATG
>DAVZIW010000114.1:0-4746 GCA_052273085.1 Candidatus Alloenteromonas sp. | reverse complement strand
AGACAAGGGAGACAAAGGCGACAAGGGAGACAAAGGCGACAAGGGAGACAAAGGAGACAAGGGTGATACTGGTGAACAAGGCGTTGCAGGTGTCTCAGTATCTTCTATCACCAAGACTTCTTCCGAAGGAAACGTTGATACCTACACAATCACTTATAGCGATGGTACAACAACCACATTCACTGTAACAAACGGTGAAAACGGCGCTGATGGCACTGATGGCGCTCAGGGTATCCAGGGCGTTCCTGGTGCTGATGGTCATACTCCAGTTATCACAATCGGTGAGAATGGAAACTGGACTGTCGATGGTGTTGATACTGGTATTGCTGCTACTGGCGCTAAAGGCGACAAAGGCGACAAGGGAGACAAAGGAGATACTGGTACTAAAGGCGATAAGGGAACTGGTATTAGTTCAATAACTTTATATTCATCTGAAGGAAATGTCGACACATATAAAATCACTTATGACGATGGTTCATATACTTTTTTTATTGTCACAAATGGAACAAATGGTGAACAAGGTATCCAAGGAACCCCTGGTGCAGATGGTCATACTCCTGTAATTACTATTGGTGATAATGGCAACTGGTTTGTTGATAATGTCGATTCAGGTATAAAAGCACAGGGGCCAAAAGGCGACAAAGGCGATGATGGCGAAGATGGTTTATCCGCATATGAAATCTATATCAAATATCACCCTGATTATGAAGGAACAGAAGAAGAATGGTTAGAAGACTTAGTCAATGGTAACCTAAGAGAAAAATATACTGTTAAATTCAATAGTAGTGGCGGAACATCTATAGAACAACAAAAGGTTTCTTATGGTCACTTAGTTACAAGACCATATGACCCGGAAAGGACTGGATATCTATTTGATGGTTGGTATCTAAATGGCGAGTTATTCCCATTTAATTCTTATCAAGTTTACGAAAATATCACTTTAGTGGCACATTGGAAATCTAACAAAATTCAACTATCCTTAGATGCTAATGGTGGTAATGTTGAATATAACGCTAAAGAAGTTGTCTATGGAACAAGCTATGAACTTCCAACCCCAACAAGGAATAATTATCACTTCGAAGGGTGGTATTTTAATGATTTGGCTTGCCCAATTAGCGGTATATGGGATTTCAGCAAAGATAGCATAACCTTGACTGCGAAATGGTCTGGAACAGTTGCGATTATCTCATTTGAAAAAGATTCAAATATAACCTACTCATATAATAATGTTGAGGTTAATTACGGCGAATATTTCCGCTTAGGAGTTCCAACAATAAACACTGGTGACAGTTTTATCGGTTGGGCAGATTCGACCGGAAAATTAATAACCGATAAAGAAGGATATTCTTTAAGACCATCAGCATTTACAGGTAATATTACTTTGTCTGCAATTTACTATATTGAAGTTAATAATCCAAATCAATTAACTGCTTTGTGTTTATGTGACAAAGGAAGTGACGAACTTAAAAGAACATATGTTGTTCAAAATGACCTAGATTTCACTGGGATTGAAATGGAAAGTATTGAAAATTTTAGTGGGATTATTAATGGGAATGGTTATAGATTTATTGGAGTTAAAAAACCGTTATTTGAATCTATTAGTGGTACAAGTACAATCGAGAATATCAATTTTGTAAATTTTAAAGCTGAATCAATTATCAATAATGTTTATGATGGCTGTCTAAGCATAAAAAACGTTAACATTCACTCATTTATCCAGGACTCGAATTCTTATTGCAAATTTTATGGTGTTATAAAAAATGTTGGGATTTTTGGACAATCAAGACCAAACGAAATACTTATAAAAAACGTGCATATAAAAGATGAATTTACGACAATAGAATGTGGTTTTATATATTGCCTCAACTACTATAAAAATGTTGATATAATAAATTGCAGCAACAATGCAAATTGCAAGACAAGTGCTTTTATTAATGGAGATTCATATTCATCCGATATTGCTCAAGAAGTTTTGGCGTACGAGGAAAAAGTAGCCTATTCAACTTTATATGGCTCTGATTCTCGAAGGGATAATTTTAAAACCAGTATTAACTTATTATATTGTACAAATAACGGAGATTGTGCAAATTTCTTGAAAACATCTGCGGGGAGCCAATATTATGAGCTGAATGACCAATATCCTGACCATAAATATCGTGAGTCTCACAATACACAAATGCATAAAGTTATTGTTGAGAACTGTATTAATAATGGAAATATATCTCAATCAATATTTAAAAACACACTTAATTTAACGTCATTAACAAAAACTCGAACTGTAACCTTAAGAGGAAATGACCATACTTATGAAAATAAAGCTACAATTGGCTATTATTATGATAAAAATTGCTTTAAGTTGAATAAATTTATTAATTTTGGATCAATTCAGCAGTTTTTTGATGCCAATGTCCAGGAATATGACTTTTTTTATTTGAAGCCTGGTATTGATATATCAACTGAAAAATTAAATAGAAAAATAGCATTTTACTGTCAATCAATATTTAATGCTGGCCAAACTACAAGTATTGGTGTCGATTCTGAATCAACCAGCCATTATAATGCTGTTCCTATGACAAACAACGAATACGATTCATTGAAAATAACCAATTTATCTCAAGTTACTTCTGCGTTCTTTATGGACACAATAGGATTGGATTCTACTAAATGGGATTTGTCGTATATTAAGATTGATGATGAATATGGAAGGCCACAAATTATTTATGAATAATAAATTTTGTTTAGGAGGTTTAAGAATTATGTGACAAAAAATATTTCGTATAATGGAGAATAGTGTTGGTCATATCGTTAATTCAGAACTCTTTTTTTCTTTCTTTTTTGAAAATAAGCCGTTTTTTTTAGATTTTATCATCTCAGATAGCAGAATACGTATTCCGAGGTCCTCTCCATATTTAGAATTCAGATAGGCCCTATAGGAGATGAAACAGAGCCTCCCATCAAGGTCCTTTGCCTTCGTTCCCGGATGCTTTCTCATCCCATTGACCAAAAGAGCGGAATAGTCGTTTATGGGTTTCATGAGCCTCAGCGATTCCTTTGTCTTGAGAAACGACTTCATGACCTTGTCCTTGAGCTTTTTGTTTCTTGCCAGAGTTTTATGGGATTTGTCGGCATCATGTATGAGAATGGTGACATCGTCCATCCTTCCGTAAAAGCAGCACTCGATGCTCAATACATCGACCTTTCCTGTCTTCATCGGCCTGCAAAACATCGTTCCGTGTTCGTCATAACCGATGCAGACACAGACATTGGAAAAACTGAGTCCCGCCTTCTTGCACTCGTCCTCTTTTTTCGAAGTGGCCTGCCCATTGGCGAAGTTGAAATAAACCTCGTCGATCCAGGCCTTTCCCTTTAACCTTGCATGATCGATCCATGCTTCAGCGATGGAGAATGCTCTTTTCTGCCATAAAAGCACTGTTTTAGGCGAATGCCGGTAATGATGCAGGCTGATTTGACAGGAAGTTCCAGATAGATGCATTTGACAAGACTGAAAAGCTCATCGGCAGTCAGCTTCGAAGAACTGAGGTCCTTTCCGTCGGCTATAACGCATATCCTTCCGCATCTCAGGCATCTGTAACGCTGAATCCCTTGCCTTGTCTTTACGTATCTGGAATATTCCATGCAGTGACAGTACGGACATTCCAAAGACACCCTGGATTCTCTGGAAGACAGGTCTTCCTTTTCAAATGTGTGTTTGCTTCTTTCCTTCTTCTCCTTTGCTCTCTGGCGTTTCAGTCTGTCTGAGATTTCATCAACGGAAAGACCAGAAAATCTTTCCGTGCATGTAAAAGATAATTTCTTCATTGGCGACGATTCCTTCTGGTTTCAGTGGGAAGACTACGAAGGAATCAGTCGCCAAACTCACCTAAGGTAGTCTTCCCACTGAAACCGCTTAAGTTTGGCAAAAGATATTGTAAAAAAAACGGGAAAATAGCGTAAACATACCAACACTATTCTCCATTATTCGAAAAATATTTGATGAAATGAAAAGTCTAGAAACGAAAGAGAATTATATGTGGAAAATTCAACATCAAATCGGCTCTTTCCAGTTTAGATTGACGAATTAACATTGAAATTAACAAATTTGGACACTAGTATATTTTTTATACAGTTTTTTAAGGTTCACCTACAATAAAGAAACACAATCAATAGTTGACAAATCTGATTTAGTTCCGTTTATATTACCTTAATAAAAGGAGGGTATTTATGTCAAAATTTCTAGCTAAGAAGCGTTTAGCAAATAAGTTCTTAGGTGCACCTTCTACAGGGCATGAAAAAGGTAAAAGTTTTAATAAAGAAACAACCTATAATGAAGCGACAAAACTTATTATTGTCGGAACTTTTACACCTTTTAAAGGACAAGAAGCAGGATATTTTTATACAAGTCCTAGTAACAATATCTATCGATATATTGATTTAGCTTTTAATGATGGATATTCATTGGTTCAGTTAAAAAACAAGTTGGCAGAAAAACCAAAGGATAAAAAGATTCTAGTAGAACTTAAAGAAGTTCTTAGAAAAAGAAAAATAGCTTTTTTGGATGTTGTTAAAGAAGCGATTTATAGCGTCAATGACTCCAAGGATGATTCTCTTGAATACGTTCTAGATGAAGAAACTTTTAAAACAAAAGATTTAGCGAAAGTAAAAGTTATCGCAAATAGTAGGAACGCTGAAATTGCACTAAAGTACATATTAAAAAAAGTAGGAAAAGAAGAAATAGAAGTAGATTAT
>DAVZIW010000113.1:0-4779 GCA_052273085.1 Candidatus Alloenteromonas sp. | reverse complement strand
TTCTTTAATAAGGGAAAGCCTAGTTTCATCATATTTAGAAGAGAAATCTACGTTTTCTATAATGGGTTTAATTATGGAATAGATATGATTCATATTCTTCAAGGAAGAAGAAAAATAATTGAGGTTCACCTTATTAGGAATAATTCTAGATAAACCTCCGTTATATTGATCAAGAGATATAATGCAGGCTTTATGGCCCATCTTTTCTAACATTTGCTTAAGGAAAACTGCTCCATAAGATTTACCAGAGCTAGAAGCACCTGCAATTAAAATAAGAGCCTTTTGGTTCTTTTCTAATATCTCTTCCCCAAAGTCAACGTTTGCAAATCCCCATTTATCAATATGATGTAATTCTTTTGCCATAAAAATCCCTTTATTAAGTAAGTATAACTTAATTAGGGGCTTATTTGTAAAAGAAATAAGCTAACTAGCTATTTAGAATGGGATTTGATAAATTCCAAAACATCCTCTTTATATGGAATCGGGTCAATCGCCCCTTTGCCTAAAGTAGTTAAAGCCCCAACCACATTAGCAAAACCAAATATCTTATCTAGGTATTCTTTATCTAATTCAAATAAGTTATATCCATCTATATTAGCTAAAACAGCCCCAAAGAAAGCATCCCCGGCCCCAGTTGTATCAATTGGCTTTACTTTTATAGATGGAACAATGCCTTTTAATGAATTATAACGATAGCTACTTCCTTTGCTTCCCAAAGAAAGGCAAGTCAATTTATCCTTTAAAGAAGAAATATAATCTTCTCCAAATATCGATATCTCTTCTTCTGAGATCTTTAATATATCAACATCCTTGATTATTTCTTTATAGATATCCTTAACATTAGGGATTCCTTTGAATATGTCTTCCCTGTAATTGATATCGAAGCTAATCAATATATTTCTCTTCTTTAATTCTTTGATTAATTCTTTAATAAAACTCCTGCCGACTCCTTCGCTTAACATCAATGATCCTAAATGGACAATGTTAGAAGAATATATTTCATTCGGTAGAGGTAAAGCAAAATGATAATCAGCCCCGTTATCCCTAATGAATTTAAAATAGCGTTCCCCATCGATTAATTTAACTTGGGCAATGGTAGTCTTATATTCCTTGAATCTATTTAGATAAAGATTATCTAGATTTAATTTAGAGGCTTCTTCCTCTATAAATCTTCCTTTGTCATCTTCTCCAACTGAGCCAAGGAAAGAAGAATGCCCTCCACTTCTTTTAATTGAAGTTGCAACGTTAAAAGGAGCACCCCCTATAGCATTTATCACTTTATCCCCTTCAACAAATTGATCAATTAGGATTTCGCCTACACAAGTTACCATAATAGCTCCTATTCGGCCTGTTCTTCAAATAATGATAGCTGCTTGCCAACAAATTCAATGTCAGGGATGTTCTTAATGACACATTCAAATAAAGAGATTATCAATTCATAATCCTTTACTTCATGGTTGGCTATCCTAATTAATTTAATCCCATATTTGGAACATATCTGTTCCTTTTCCCTATCTCTAGATGCGACCAATTTAGAACCAACATGTTCCCCTCCATCTATTTCAAATACAACAATGGTCTTGTATGTCTTATTAAATAAACCATAGCTAGACTGGACGATTACATCAAATTCCTTCTTGCCAATTAAGGATATATCTTCAGGATGGATATGCTTAATCGCATCTTTGACTTTCACATTCCTTTGAATCCTCATCTTAGTCCCACGTTTATTGAAATATGGGGTGATAGTTGCAAAGAAATCTTTCTCGCTGTCGGAGTTATTAGAAAAATCAGTAGATATAGTAGCAATGCTTTTAGGTACGAATATATCCCCGTTTTTAAATACATAATCAGAAAGTACTTTTAAATCGTTGTCATCGTCTTTGCTTAAGGTATCTATTGCGACTTTGTCTCCTACAAATATGAATTGTTCCTTGGCCCTAGTAACTGCAACATTAATAAGTTCGTGGTTGTTCTTAATCCAATCCATTGTCTTGATGCTTGTTCTTAAAGAAAGGGCGCTAGACATGATGATTATAGATTTTTCCGAACCTTGCAACGTATGGACGGTCCCTGCTTTTATATCAGATAATCCATTAATAGAAAGATATTTGTTTATCAAGGTAGCCTGATTAACAAACGGGGTAATAATACCTACATCTTTATAATTATTCTTCTTGATTATATCTACGATAGATTTAGCCTCATCCACATAGGCATTTCTAGATCCGGCCTTATAATGGTTCTTAACGTTGACATAGGTCAATTTGCCTTCATTGAGGTTAGCTAATTTAAGCTGGCGTTCATAAAATCTTTGGTTAACAAAACCAGCGATACGCTTGCCACATCTATAATGGTATCTCAATAGAATGCTTTTGGAATTATTATCTTTCCTAAGCATGGTTGACAATATTGAATTGGCAACATAGTCATATTCGGGCTTGATGTTATATTGCTTCAATAAATAATCATTTACATCGGTTTCTATAACGGTTACAGGCTGCAATTGGTTTGTATCCCCCACTAGAAGTAGATTAGTCCCCCTTACTATCGGGATAAGGCTAGTAGCAATGTTACATTGACCTGCTTCATCCATTATGACTAAGTCAAAATGAGGTTTGGCCTCCCCTAGTTTCTCGCTTGCAACATTAGTAGATACAACAATTGGGAATACATCCAAGAACTTTCTTAGATTATCATCATCACGAAGGTATTTATTTAATTTGATTACTGCTTCTTCTATGTTTTCTGTTTCTATTGCTTCAAATAGTTCCTTATATGAAGGGAATAGTAGTTTCTTGATTTTAGACAAAGAAGAATAGTAAATGTAATTAAGGAAACTGGAATTATCTTTAGCTGATATAGCATATTTAGTTAAGTCCCCTTCGTTTACTACTAAAGTTGAGACTAGTTTCTGCCTTTGCAAGTCGATTTGCTTATCTATTTCTTTTGCAATTGGGCCAATTTGAGCAAGGGGTTTAATCTTTTCTAATTTGTTGACCTTGTCTTCTAGCTCTTCCCTTTCTTCATAATGTCTTAGTAGTTCCTTTAGTTCAGCAAAGCTAGAAAGTGCCCTATTTTTTGATTTGCTAGTATATTTAGATATCGTGTTCGTGTCTTTATGTGAGTTAGCGTATTTCACCGCCCTACGTAATTTGATGATAGTTTCCTTTAGCTCTTCGTTATTGCCTAATCTCATTATAGGAAACATGATTGTTTCTTCTTCATTAGATGCATTCTTCCTAGTTAACGATTTAGTCATCTTCAAGAAGATATCGTTAACTGGATGGTTGTTATTCGAACATACCAAAACGGTCTTGTCGTTCGCATAAGCCGATAACAATACATTGAATATAGTTTCCGTCTTCCCTGTTCCAGGAGGTCCTTTGACATAAGTAACATGGTTGACCATCGAATTATAGACAACCCTCATCTGGTCTATATTGATTTTATCTTTATTGAATACGACTATATTTGGGTCTTTCTTGCTACCTGTCCCGCCTCTATTCCTGCCGAAGAAAGATTTTAAGGGTTGGGTTAGCTTCCCTTCTTGATCCATTGTAGATATGGCTTCAAAAGCCAAATCGACTCCTTTTTGGGCATTCCTATTTAACAAAAATATGGAGGGACGTGTATTGACTAATTCCCCATTATGGAAATTCTCTTTCATTAATTCGATATATTCCCTAGCTTTCTTATCGAAACTCCTAGAGAATTCGTCAGGATCCATATCTAGATACATCCTTAATGTAACCTTTTGGTCTTTGTCTATTAAGAATGACTTGTTAATCGTAGTATGGTCATCCATCTTAAGAGTCTTGTTCTTGAAATTGATATATAGTTTCCTATAACCTACTACATATTGTTTTCCTTTTATATCGATAGAAAAGTAATTGATGGCCAAAGTAGAGAATCTAAATACTTTCTCTGCTTCAAATACATTGTCTTTTTTGAAAACTGATTCTAGAAAAGTATTGAATTGTCCGTCATCTAATTCATATAGATGGTTATCATGTAATTCTTTTCTATCAATCCCATTAACCATGATTGTCTCTTTTAGATAAGGGTCATTATCTAATTTGTAGCAATCCGAAAGATATCTGAGGATATTGTTATCAAGAGTATTTACTTCTAGATAATTAGCTAAAGAGGCATCTACTTCTATTCTTTTCTTTAATCCGTCAGGAACAGGATAATAGCTTTGCTCGATTACTTTAGCGTGCTTAATCCTATCGATATTTATATATATGGCCCTTTTATCTTTGGCTACTAGGCAGTTATTGTCGATAAAAGGGTTAAAGATATCACATGTTATAGTTCCCTTATCAATATTGATATCGATAATGCCGATATAGTAATCGGTATTCTGCTTATCTCTATTGACATAAGATATATCAAGCCACTTATCTTCGATTATGGCCTGATAAATAGTGTTCCTGATGGATACCTTCATGTTAGATTTATTTTAATTGATAAATAGCAAAAGAAAAGAAAATATGAACAAAGGAGGCTATTATCTAACTTTCTCCCCCACTTGTAATACTAAATGCGACTTTCGTTTATTAAGTTGCGTTTAGTATTACAAGTGGCGTTTATCTATTTTCAGAAGAATCATTATACTCACACATACTTTGTACTTAATTTTGTTGTCAAAATATGTTATAATAAAGCAAATATTATCAAAAGGTCGCAAACGAATGAAAAACAAAGAAATTACCGTATTGGATCAGGAAATACATATCAATAAAGATGATTATTTTTCTCTTACGGATATTGCGA